>JBIKQE010000173.1:0-4952 GCA_044349815.1 Chitinophagaceae bacterium
TTTGAAGATTTGAACTTATTGAACCGCGCCAATAATTTAGCATTTTACGAATTATTGGGCGATGCCGCTATGATGAATGGTGAATTTGAACGTTATCGAGAAGTGACGGCCGAACAATTACGCGATTATGCCCAAACCATTTTCCACGAGAATAATTCATCCACGTTGTATTATTTAGCCGCTAAAGCGGGAAATTAGACCATGCCCATTCGATTATTATATCTCGATACATCGGCCGACGAAACAATTGTAAGTTGGATGGAAGATGGATGCGTGATCGCCGAGCAGGTAATGCCGGGCAGTCGCGATCATGGACTTCATATCCATTCGATGGTGGAACTGGTTTGCCAACAAGTATCCCTTTCCTTATCCGATTTACAAGGCATTGTTGTTATGAATGGTCCAGGTTCCTATACTGGTCTGCGCATTGCCTTGAGTGTGGCCAAAGGGTTTTGTTATGCCTTGAACGCACCCTTATTTTTACTGAATAAATTAGATATGCTGGCTATTGCCTCTTTATCGGTTGTGGCCGAAGGACCTCGAAGCATCATTGGTCGAGCCCGTGCCGACGAGTATTTTTATGGCTTATACAACGAATTGGGACAGTCTATTGAGGAGCCCCAAGTAGTTAATTCGGACTATTGGATCAAGCAAACACACCCTCAATTTACTTTTCAGGCCCCCTTGGCCGATGAAATTCCCCAGCTTATAGGGCTTGAAATAAGTGCTCAGACCCGCTGCCAAGTGAGTTTTGATGCCTTTTTGGCGAATAAAACAGCCGATTTGATGCAATCGGAGCCCTTTTACCTCAAAAATGTGTTCATTAACAAAATAAACAAGTTATAAACATTTTGTTTTTTAATAATATTTGTACTTTTACATCCCTCTAATATTTTTTAGGGGTATTCAAAACGTCAAATTTATTTTATGAACATCAGCGGCCAACCAGTATTAACTGTCCCTAACAATGGGCCAGTATCAACATTAGCTATGCCAGGAGCTCCTAAGTTGAATTATTTAGATATCAAGAAAGCCGCTGCTATTTTACGCGCAGTAAACCACAAATTGCGTCAGAACATCATTCGCTTGCTGGAAGAGAAAGAGCATTTAACCGTAACTGAAATTTATGTGCGTTTACGTATTGAACAATCGGTGGCTTCGCAACACTTAGCGGTATTGCGCCGCGCCGAATTTGTAAAAACAACACGCGATGGTAAAAACATCCATTATTCCTTAAACCACAAGCGCTTAAGTGATGTTGGGATATTTGTAGATCAACTTTTGAACGGCGAGGATTAATCCTCGCTTTTTTTATCCGTTAATCGGATCTTGTTCTTGGTGATCTGCTTCTTGATGATCGGTACGAATTTCAACCAACTCGCCTTGTTCTGTAACCGCTAAGGCCGTAAGTGTTTCCGGTTCTGCGTCGGAGGCTGGTGTTGGCAATGGCATTTCGATTTGTATAATTTCATTCAATTTAGGTAAATCGTCGAGGCTATTAATACCAAGGTAATCCATAAACGATTTTGACGTGGAATAAATCAAGGGTTTACCCACCATATCTTCCATACGTCCCGAAATAACTATCAATTCCTTTTCAAGAAGCTTTTGAACAGAGTAATCGGAATTTACCCCGCGAATATGCTCAATATCGCCTTTGGTGATAGGTTGACGATAAGCAATAATGGCAAGTGTTTCCATGGCAGCTGTCGACAATTTCTTGGTGAATTTTTCACCATTTAATTTCGATAAAACAGGGTAAAAATCTTTTTTGCTTAGGAATTGATACCCATTGCCAATTTGTTTTACTTCAAAAGGGTAAAAATCGGATGCGTATTTATCTACAATAGCATCGAGTGCTGTAGTTAATTTATCGGAATCAAAGCCTTCTTCACCGGCCATTTCAGTCAATAAGCGTTCTATTTCGTTGCGGTGCAAGGGTTTATCGGCGCCAAAAATGAGGGCCTCACTCTGCAGCATTATTTGTTCAATCGTCATGTTGGTTCCTTGTTTAGAAGAGTAAATATAGGTCGCACCGTCGCTGAGGCCTCAAGGAGTAATTCACAGGTGTGGGTAAGTTCTGTGGGAGAATCGGAACGGTGCTATTTCATGGGCATCTCGTACATTTGAGCATGCGTCAACGCCTTCTTCTCTTCATTGGAATCTTATTGGGAAGCTTTACCACTATGGCTCAAACAGAAGCCAATCGGAGTGTTCCCCTACCCGCTCGTATAACACCTGCCCAGCAATGGGCCGATAGCGTGTATAAATCTTTAAGCTTGGAACAACGATTAGGCCAATTGTTTATGGTAGCCGCCTATTCAGGGGGCGAAAAAATGAATCGACCTCAGATAGAACAACTGATTCGAGAACAAGGTATTGGTGGTTTGATTTTTATGCAAGGCACACCTACTGCGCAAGCCATGCAAACCAACAACTATCAAGCCTCTAGTAAAGTTCCCTTATTGATTGGTATGGATGCCGAATGGGGCTTAGGCATGCGGCTCACCGGGGTTCGCGATTTCCCAAGGCAATTGATGTTGGGGGCGGTTCGCGACAGCACCTTGGTATACAACATGGGAGCGGCTATTGCGAATCAATGTAAACGCCTAGGGGTCCATGTCGATTTTGCCCCTGTACTGGATGTAAATAACAACCCCAATAACCCGGTTATTAATTTCCGTTCCTTTGGCGAAAACAAAGAACGAGTAGCCCGTTGGGGGTATCAGTACATGCGGGGTTTACAAGAATATGGCATTATGGCCTGTGCCAAACATTTTCCAGGCCATGGCGATACAGATGTGGATTCGCATAAAGACTTACCCGTCATCAGCAAATCGCGCGAGCAATTGGATTCATTGGAACTTTATCCGTTCAAACGCTTAATTCAACAAGGTATTGGTGCGGTGATGGTAGCACACTTACAAGTACCATCGCTCGATTCTGCGGCACAAACACCAACCACCTTATCGGAGCCTGTAATTACCCAATTATTGAAAGACGAATTAGGCTTTAAAGGTCTAATTTTTACCGATGCCTTGAATATGCAAGGTGTAGCCAAATATTTTAGTCCAGGCGAAATAGATGTAAAAGCTTTTTTAGCCGGAAACGATGTGTTGTTGTTTTCGCAAGATGTGGCCGCGGGTAAAATACAACTATTAAAAGCATTCCAAGAAGGTCGGTTGACGGAAGAACGACTTGCGGAAAGTGTAAAAAAAATATTAGCGGCCAAATACTTAGCGGGTCTGCATTCCTTTACACCCATCGATACAACGCATTGTACCGACGATTTAAATAAGTATGTTTCCATTGTTCGACGTCAAGTAGCGGATGCCGCCATTACCTTGCTTCGCGATCCGTATCAAACATTACCAACCTTACATAAAAATGGATTTAAGAAAACTGCCTACATTGCTATTGGCATTCAACAGGAAAACATGTTGATGAAAAGCTTGGCTGAACAAGGTTTGGTTGAAGTATATTATGCCCCTGAGAGTGCCAAAGCGTTGAAAAGTTTATTGAAGAAATTACGTCGTTACGAAACAATTTTATTGGGTGTCCATAAGCTATCGCCTTACCCCGGTAAACAATTTGGTTACAGCGAATTACAATGGGAAACTGTGCGAACGATTTCGGGCATGGAAAGCTGTTTAGTATTGCATTGTGGCAATCCGTATGCCATCAATTATTATCCGAACGCCCACGCTGTTTTAGTGGCCTACGATGATGCCGATGAAACACAACAAAGTATTGCTCGTTTATTAAATGGGCAATCGAATACGCAAGGGCGCTTACCGGTTAGCGTGAATGAAAAAGCACAAATAGGCGATGGCTTAGTATCGATGTTTAATGCCTTGGGCGAAGTACGCGATACGAATTTATTCAAACAGCAACAACGCGATAAAGTAGCCGAGCATATTAGTACATCCACCATACTATCTCCGAATGATAGACCGTTAATTTGTTGTGTGAATCCTAGTGCCTTAGGGTTCGACAATAACACACTCGACAAACTCGATGCTTTTATTGGCGATGCTATAGTGGCGGGTGCCTTTCCCGGATGCCGTATTTTAGCCGCTTACCAAGGCAAAGTATTTTACGATAAAGCGTTTGGCTCATTGACCTTTGATAAAAAAGAGTCTGTTGATTTAAATACCGTATACGATTTAGCCTCCGTTACTAAAACCATGGCAACAACCATGGCCATAATGAAATTATACGACCAAGGCAAATTAGCTATTCATGGTACGTTGGGCACCTATTTGCCTTCTGTTCGTGGCACCGATAAAGAATCGTTGTTATTATCGGATATACTTGCTCATCAGGCCGGCTTAGTAGCATGGATTCCATTTTATAAAGAAACATTAGATAGTACGAAACACCCATTGGATAGTTTATACAAAACAATACCAGGGGGACGATATACTATTAAAGTAGCCGATAAATTGTATTTACGCAACGATTGGCGCGATTCTATATGGCAACGTATTTTACGGAGTCCTCTTGAAACCAAAGGACGATATGTATACAGCGATTTAGATTTTATGTTGTTACAAAAAGTAGTGGAACAAGTAAGTGGGCGTGGACTAGACCAATTTTTGAATGCCGAATTTTACAAGTCGTTGGGCTTACAACAAACTGCCTTTAACGCTAAACGCAACTTACCTAAAGCACAAGTAGCCCCCACAGAAAACGATACCTATTTTCGATATCAACCCATACAAGGTTATGTGCACGATATGGGGGCGGCTATGTTGGGTGGTGTAAGTGGCCATGCGGGTTTATTTTCGTCGGCAAATGATGTGGCCACTGTTTACCAGATGTTATTGAATGGGGGTGTTTATAAAGGGAAGCGCTATCTTAAAAAGAGCACGGTTGATTTATTTACCAACAAGTATAGTGGTATTAGTCGGCGTGGTTTAGGCTTCGACAAACCCGATATGCCAGGCCGA
>JBIKQE010000174.1:0-4949 GCA_044349815.1 Chitinophagaceae bacterium
GCAAATTCGCCTTCGGGGGCAATGCCTTCGCGGAGGCGACGGTGTTTTTCGTTTTGATAATTCCATTGATGTTGGTCGGCCATGGTTTCGACGCCCACAAAAAATAAAAAGGCTGCGGATAAGAACAGTTCAAGCGCACCAATGGGTTCGTTTGGATAACGCATCACCACCACCATTGGTAAGGTGAAGGCAAGAATCAATGCATTCTGATACAATGAAATAAAAAACAAATTGAACATGCGCCAACGCCATGTGCCTTGCAGGGCCGGATTTTGGCGCAGAATTTCCCAACGATAATCTTCTTCCCCTTCCCAAAATTTGAGCTTGTAGGCCCCACGACGCGAGAAATTGTAGGTGAGTCGCGCGCCCCACACCGTTACCAATACCGCCATTAGCACCAGGCGATTATCGAAGTTACCCGCCGAGGCGGTGTACCATGCGTAGCCAATGGGAAGGATGCTCCAGAGTTTATCTACCTGACTGCAATTGCCGGTGAGTTCGCTAACGGTGAAGCAAAGCAAGGCAGCGCCTAAAGCAAGAAGAGCAAGCTCCTGCAAGGTAGTGCGTTGCAGCAGGGTGAGTGATTCGTCCATCGTAAAGGTGATGACCGGAATCACCAATAGGGTAAAAATTAAAATGAGGGCTGTTTTTACGATAGATGCATTCATGAGCGTAAATATAAGTTAGAATACAATTTATAAACGATAGCGGCATTTAAACCAGTACCGATTGAAGCGAAAATACCATCGATGGCGATTGATTTCACGGTCGATGGCCTCGTTCGGATTGTTTCCGAAAATCCGCACACCAAAATCTTCCATCGGTTGCAACCACATGGCCTCGCGCTGAATGGCGATTACCGGAATATGTTGTTTAGCTAAAAAGCAGCCGGTATATACATCACTCATATTATACACAATGTAATCGTGGTAATTTAATTTCGCATGAGGGGTATAAAAACAAGTGGTGCCTGTGCCCGGCAGTAAAACGCGCCGGTTGGCAGATAGCGCATTTTTAAAATTAATGTTCTTCCTATACTTCGTATAAAAATCGCCACGTTGCCTTAAATCGATTATGTTGCCGTGCAAACAACAAACTACCTTGTTGTTATAATGTTGCATGGCTTCTATCATTTTTTCGGCATAATTCGACGGGTATAAAATATCGTCGTCCACAGTAAAAAAATAAGCATTCTTATACAAATTGTATGGCTGAAATTTTATTTGCGAACCGGCCTTGCTCCAATGATGATGAATAATTTTAGGATCTTGCCACGCCTCGGAAACAGGCGTTTTATACCCCACCCAATGTATATGCAACACATCGGCTTGCGCCAAAATAACAGGAATAATGTGCGTAAGATTTTCGTACCGTTCCGGCAGCGACGCTAAAGAAAATACGCGTAATGCGCTCATGCCGCAAAGTAACAATAACTTGTAAGAGCGCAAAAAAATAGGTGGCCACATAAGGCCACCTATTCAATTATTCAAATTGATTTACGCTAAATCGAAGCGATCGAGATTCATTACTTTATGCCATGCGGCCACAAAGTCGTTGATGAATTGTTCGTGTCCATCGGCGCAAGCATATACTTCGGCCACGGCGCGGAGTTCAGTGTTCGAACCAAAAATCAGATCCACTCGCGTACCGGTCCAAACCACCTCACCGGTTTTACGGTTGCGTCCTTCGAAAGCATCTTGATGTTCGTTGGTCGCTTTCCACGAGGTATTGAGGTCGAGCACATTCACAAAGAAATCGTTGCTCAACACACCGGGGCGTTGGGTAAACACACCGTGTTTCGAACCATCCGAATTGGTATTGAGTACACGCATACCACCCACCAAGGCGGTCATTTCAGGAATAGTGAGGGTCATCAATTGCGCTTTGTCGATGAGCATTTCCTCAGCGCTGATGGTGTAGCGTTTCTTGGCATAGTTGCGGAAACCATCGGCTTGCGGTTCCAACACAGCAAACGAATCCACATCGGTTTCTTCTTGCGAAGCATCCATCCGACCGGGTGTGAATGGCACGTTTATATTATGGCCCGCTTGTTTTGCGGCTTCTTCAATCCCTACCCCACCGGCTAATACAATCATATCGGCGATGGATATTTTCTTCCCATTGGCGGCCGTAGCATTGAAACTGTTGGCAATTTGTGTTAAGGCATCCAATACTTTATCGAGCGACGCCGGGTTGTTTACTTCCCAATATTTTTGAGGCGCTAAACGAAGGCGACCGCCATTGGCACCTCCGCGTTTGTCGGAACCACGGAACGTAGAGGCAGAAGCCCAAGCCGTACTAATCAAATGGTTGTGCGCAATACCCGTAGCCAGAATGGCTTGCTTCAACGAAGCCACATCGTTGGCATCTACCAAGGCGTGGTTGCAGGCCGGAATAGGGTCTTGCCAAATGAGGGTTTCCTTCGGTACTTCAGGGCCGAGGTAGCGACTCACAGGGCCCATATCGCGGTGCGTTAATTTAAACCATGCACGGGCAAACGCATCGGCAAATTGGTCGGGGTGTTCGTAAAAACGACGCGAAATTTTTTCGTAGGCCGGATCGAAACGCAACGACAAATCGGTGGTTAACATCATAGGCTGGTGTGTTTTACCGGCTACATGCGCATCGGGTACGGTACCTTCGCCACCATTGTTTTTTGGTTTCCATTGGTGGGCACCGGCCGGACTCTTCGTCAATTCCCATTCGTATTCGAAAAGGTGTTTAAAATAATCGTGACTCCATTGGGCCGGCGTGGTAGTCCAAGCACCTTCCAAACCACTGGTGATGGTATCTTCCGAATGGCCTTTGCCAAACGTATTTTTCCAACCCATGCTTTGTTCTTCCATCGAAGCACCGGCCGGTTCGGGGCCAACATATTTCGATGGATCGGCGGCACCGTGAGTTTTCCCGAAGGTATGTCCACCGGCAATCAAAGCCACGGTTTCTTCATCGTTCATGGCCATGCGGGCAAAGGTTTCACGAATATCGCGCGCGGCAGCAATCGGGTCCGGATTTCCATTAGGCCCTTCCGGGTTTACGTAAATCAAACCCATTTGCACGGCGGCCAAAGGGTTTTCCAAATCGCGGTCGCCTTTGTAGCGATTATCGTCGAGCCACTTTCCTTCCGAACCCCAATAAATATCTTCTTCGGGTTCCCACACATCATCGCGACCACCGGCAAAACCGAAGGTATTGAAGCCCATGCTTTCGAGGGCTACGTTACCGGCTAAAATCATCAAATCGGCCCACGATAATTTATTCCCGTATTTCTGTTTGATAGGCCACAACAACAAGCGGGCTTTATCGAGGTTCGCATTATCGGGCCAGCTGTTGAGGGGCGCAAAACGTTGCGTACCGGCACCACCGCCACCGCGACCATCGGCAATACGATATGTTCCTGCACTGTGCCACGCCATACGAATCATGAACGGGCCATAATGCCCATAATCGGCCGGCCACCAATCTTGCGATTGTGTCATTAATTCGGCCAAGTCTTTTTTCACCGCATGTAAATCGAGCGAGGCAAAGGCTTTCTTATAATCAAAATCTTTTTTCATGGGGTTCGAAGCCGTACCGTGTTGGCGCATGATACGTAAATCGAGTTGATTGGGCCACCAATCTGCATTCTTGGGCCCTTTACTCATTGGCTGGGTGGTATGTCCCGTAAACGGACATTTAGCTTCGGCGTTTACATTGTATGTATTCTTCGCCGGATCGTGATGTTGTTCCATAGTATTCAATTTTTGCTGCCCAAAGGTATATAATCATATGTTATTCAAACAATGTTTTTGTATTGATTTTATCTATAGTTAGACTAGCCAATATGGTTAAATTCAATAGCATTAATGACAAATCTCAAGGGGCATTAACAAGCCATCCAAGAAAAAGTTTGTATGCATCGAAGTGCCAATTCATAGAGGTTAAAGACATACAATACATAGGGGTATGGATGTAACATAAAAGAACATCGTTACGTTGATTTACAAAAACGGCGTATGGTGTTCTGTAGCCATAATCTGTTTTCCGGAATTGATTTTGATGTATTCATTGAACGAACAACATTTACTATATCGCCTGCTCCCTGTTTCAGTTCCCTGTTTCCTGTTTTGGCGTGCCCCTCGGGGTATTTCCCCGCTCCCATTCAGTTTCCTGCACCCATTTCCCCTCGGGTCGTGCTTTCGCCTATAGGTGGCCTCGTGCCTCGGCCACGCTGCCGGCTCAATCACTCACGCGAGTTGCTTACTTAGTACAATAGTTACCTCTTCAGATCATTGTTTATTGTTTCACCCGCCTGAGGCGGGCTTACAGATTATACGTTGATGCTACATTATTTCTATTATTGTTTCACCCGCCTGAGGCGGGCTATGGTTCACGCGGTCGTGACCTGCAATGCTCACAGCGGATGGATGAATTAGCAGCCGCATTGTCGCCTATGCTGATTGCGCGTAAATTAACGTTGGGAATAGGCCAGGCACTAAGTGGGCAGCGCAGCCCGCGTAGCGGGTGAAACAACAATAGAAATAAATTCGAATAGGATCCGTTCAGTAGCCCGCCTCTGGCGGGTGGAACTATAATTTAATTGTAATATTTGAATTGATGCCGTAATCTACTATTGTTCCACCCGCCGAAGGCGGGCTAACAGATTACACGTTGATACTACATTATTTCTATTGTTGTTCCACCCGCCTGAGGCGGGCTAAATCACGAAAAATTATCCGCGTAATCCTTCCATCCATTCTAATCCGTGACCCGGCTGTTCAACATCCGTGTAACAACATCCGTGGTCATCAGTATCAGAAGCCGTGTCGGGGAGCAGTGTAATAAAAAAGCCCCAAACTTTCGTTTGGGGCTTTCAATAAGACGGCGGCTACCTACTCTCCCAGGATTGTGTCCAAGTACCATCGGCCATGAGGGGCTTAACTGCTCTGTTCGGAATGGGAAGAGGTGAA
>JBIKQE010000175.1:0-4943 GCA_044349815.1 Chitinophagaceae bacterium
CTGTATTGCGCGACTTATGCTTAAAGCACAATCTGTATTTGTTTTCCGACGAAGCGTACCGCGAATTCTGTTACGATGGACACACGCATTTGTCGGCCATGCAATTAGAAGGTCTCGAGCAACATGTAATTTTGATGGATACTATTTCGAAACGCTACAGTGCCTGCGGTGGACGAATTGGGGCCTTCGTTACTAAAAACAAAGCTGTATACGATGCGGCCATGAAATTTGCCCAAGCCCGTTTGAGTCCGCCTACCTTTGCTCAAATTGCCGGCGAAGCCGCTGTCGATTTGCCCGATAATTACTTCGATGACGTAAAAGCGGAATACCTGAAGCGCCGCAATTTATTGGTGGAGCGCTTAAATAAAATACCTGGGGTGTTTTGTCCAAACCCGGGCGGCGCCTTTTACGCTATGGCCAAATTGCCGGTAGAAAACGCCGACGATTTCTGCCGTTGGTTGTTGGAGTCGTTCTCCTACAACAACCAAACCGTGATGATGGCCCCGGCCTCAGGATTTTATGCCACGCCGGGCTTAGGGAAAGATGAAGTTCGTTTTGCTTATGTATTGAACCTCGAAGCAATCGATGCCGCTATGGATTGCCTCGAACATGGTTTGATTGAATATAAAAAGCAACACGCCTAATGTCGATAACCCTCATCATTATCATTATAACCGCAATGGTATCTATTGCGGGGTTTCAACAATCGTCTATTATTGAAAAGGGGCTGTTCATTCCGTACGATATACAGCGCAATCAATCGTATTGGCGATTTATATCGCATGGATTTATTCATGCCGATTGGCAGCATCTGATTTTCAATATGCTTACCTTGTATTTCTTTGGGCGAACGGCAGAATCGGCGTTTTTGTATTTATACGGAAGCGCATGGGTTTATCCGGCATTTTACTTGGGGGCCTTGGTTATGTCGTCGTTGCCGTCGTATGCCAAACATAAGCATAATGCATACTACAGAGCCTTGGGCGCTAGCGGGGCCGTGGCATCGGTGTTGTTTTTTACCATCTTGCTCGATCCCTGGCAAATGCTCATGATTCAGTTCATTATTCCAATACCGGCCATTTTGTTTGCAGTAGGTTATATTGCCTATTCGTCTTATTACAGCAAGAATCAATCGGGCGATGGCATTGGTCACGAAGCCCATTTATGGGGAGCTGTTTTCGGGTTGGTATTTCCTTTGGCATCAAAACCCCAAATATTCCCCTATTTTATAGACCAATTATTGCATCCGCGTTTTTTTTAGCCTTATATTTAGCGTATGAAAGGCTTATATTTTTTATTCGTCGCTGCCTGTTTGTCGGTAATAGCGGCTTGTCAAATTGGTAAAAACGATCTCAACAACCGTACAGCCCGTTTACGCATTATCAATGCCTCCGCTATTTCGGGTGGGGCTAATTTAGAAGTAGATTACAAGTTGGTATACGATAAATATTGCGAATACCTCAACTACAGTTTGTTCCGCGATTATATTGAGGGAAAACATAAAATTAAAGTGCGCGATATCAATACGAATGTGGTGTTCGATTCAACGATGCAACTCGATTACGACAAGTCGTATACCTTGTTTATTTACGATACTTTGTCGAATATCCGTTGCAAACTTATTGAAGAAAAGTTCCTAGTTCCTAATGGGGCCAATGCTAAAGTTCGTTTCTTGCATTTGTCTGGTAACGCCGATTCGGTAAGTGTACAAAAAGGCAACGACTCTATTCCAATATTAAGCGGATTTGTAAATGGCATGCACAGCGAATACGTTACTTGGATTGCCGGCCCCACCTCGTTCACGGCCATTCGTACACAAACAGGCGATACGTTGGGAACGCCATTCTATACCGATCTGCAAGCAGGTCGTTTCTATACCTTTTTTATCAAAGGTGTAAATGGTTCGCAAGCTATCGATAGCATTGGTTTATTCAGCGTTTTCAATAACGGGGAATACGAATAGCGTTATTCGTGGTGGTATTTTTCGTTTTTTAAAATGGTAAACGCGCGGTACAATTGTTCGCTAAATATTAAACGAACCAATTGATGCGGAAACGTAAGTTTCGATAACGAAATCGTGGCATGAGCCTTTTTACGAAGGCTTTCCGCTACGCCATAACTTCCGCCAATTAAAAAAATAATTCGGTTGGGAGAGCGGTTCAACCATAAATTCAGCTGTTCCGAAAATGCAACGGAACCATATTCCTTGCCGTTTTCATCTAACACTACCAGTAAATCTTTTTCATGCAAACGACTTTCAATCAGGGCAACCTCTGCGTCTAAAATTTGTTCTTTCGTGGTGTTTTTCGGAATCCGTTTGTTGTCGATAGTTACTACCTCAAATTTGGTATAATGTTTCAACCGGTCTAAATAAACCGCAATCGGCCCGGCCAATTCTTTTTTGTCTGGTTTTCCCAAACTCCAGAGTTCTATCATTCCATCGTATTTTCGAGGGGTAAAGATAGGCCCTCTCCCTAAATGCGTTAAGCGTTTTCGCTTCTATTCGTAACATTAAGGAAATACAACGCCATTACATTTGTTACTATGAAGAAAAAGGCAACGCCGGGTTTATTGGTCCGCGATATCAGTTGGTTATCGTTTAACGCTCGTGTACTGCAAGAAGCCGGTGATCCCGGTGTTCCTTTGTATGAACGCCTTCGTTTTTTAGGTATCTTCTCCAATAATCTCGACGAATTTTTTCGGGTGCGTGTAGCTACACTCAATCGGATGTTGCGCATAGGCAAAACCATGCCTGTTCATGCCGAAGAAAAGCCCGCCGAAATTTTAAAGAATATTCATGGCATTGTATTGGAACAACAATACGAATTCGAAAAAATATACAACGATATTCAAAAGCAGTTGAGCAAGGAAAAAATCGCCTTTGTAACCAACGACGAACTAAATACCTCGCAACAAGAACTGGTTAAAACCTATTTCAACGAAAAGGTACGAACCAACTTGTTCCCTATCATGATTGAGAGTGTTCCGGAACTTCCGTTATTATCCGACAGGGCTATCTATTTAGCGTGTATTCTGTCGAATGCCGAAAATTCGTTTATGAACAGCTATGCGCTCATCGAAGTGCCTACCAAAGCCTTGCCTCGTTTTCTTATATTGCCCGGCCCTCGAGGATATAAAAATATCATTCTTCTCGAAGATATTATCCGTTTCGGTTTGCCCGATTTATTCACTCAATTCGGGTTCAATTTATTTGAAGGGTCTATTATCAAAGTTACCCGCGATGCTGAATTAGATTTAGATGTTGACCTCACAACCGATGTTATTCAAAAACTCGAAAAAAGTTTAAAGAACCGTAAAAAAGGGAAAGCCGTAAGGTTGGTATACGATAAGCAAATCAATAAGAACTTGCTGGCCTATTTAGTTAAGTTGCTGAACCTTACTAAAAAAGACCCCTTGATTCCCGGTGGCCGCATTCATAATTTTAAAGATTTTATGGGCTTTCCCGAAGGCATCATTGCCCAAGCGAGTAAGCGAAATAAACCCTTTATTCATCCGCTCCTTAAACCGCCGGTACGTATGTTGCACATCCTCGATAACCGCGATGTGATGTTGCATTTTCCTTATCATTCTTTCGATAGCCTCATCGATTTATTGCGCGAGTCGGCCATCGATCCTAATGTAACCCAAATACGCATTACCTGTTACCGCTTAGCCAAGGAAAGTAAAATTATCAATGCCTTACTCAACGCGGTGCGAAATGGTAAAAAAGTAACGGTGGTTATTGAACTTCGCGCGCGTTTCGATGAAGAAGCAAACCTCCGTTGGAAACGGGTTATGGAAGAAGAAGGGGTGCAGGTTTTGGTTGGATTGCCCAACCAAAAAATACATGCTAAAATTTGCCACATCACCAAGCGCGTAGGGAAAAACACCAAAGCCTATGGGTTTGTAAGTACAGGGAATTTAAACGAAAGCACCGCACGTATTTATGGCGACCATTGTTTGCTTACATCCAACAAAACCATCATGGCCGATGTGGCGCGTGTATTCCAATTTATTGAACATCAACATCACCACGCTCCACTCAAAGCCTGCAAAACATTATTGGTGTCGCCGTTCAATACCCGTAGTTTTTTTCTTCAAAAAATTCACGAGGCTATCAAAGCCCACCTCGCCGGCAAAAAAGCCAGTATCATTATTAAGCTTAATAGTCTCACCGACGAAGAACTCATTCATGCCTTATACAAAGCCGCCGAAGTGGGTTTGCCCCTGCACCTGATTATACGTGGCATCTGTTGTGCTAAAACAGAGCACCCCGATTGGCCAGCCCCTATCCATGCCATCAGTATTGTAGATGAATACCTCGAACACGCCCGTGTAATTTATTTTGAACACGACGATACCTTATACCTTTCCAGTGCCGATTGGATGATGCGTAACCTCGATCACCGCATCGAAGTAACCACCCCCATCAATAATCCAACCCTTCGTAAAGAGTTGTACGATATGCTCCAAGCTCAATTGAAAGAAAATGTAAAGGCACGGGCCCTCAATAACCAACAAAATAACGGGTATATTAAAATGGCTAAAGCCACGCCTGCTTTTCGTTCGCAAATTGAAATTTATGAATACCTTCGGCAAATAAACTATTTCACGTCTTAAAAACCACTACCCACTATGCGTCTGGCCGCCATCGATATCGGCTCCAATGCCGTTCGATTATTGATTAACGATATTCATCCCTGGCACGAAGGAGAAACCGATTTTACCAAACTTAGTTTTGTTCGCGTACCCTTACGCCTTGGCTTTGAAGTGTTCGATCAAGGAATTATTTCCGAGAAGAAAATCAACGACCTTACCGATACGTTAAAAGCATTCCAGTTGCTTATGAAGGTGTACGAAGTGGAAGATTACCGCATCTGTGCCACCTCGGCCATGCGCGACGCCCGTAATGCACCCGATATTGTTAAACGCATCAAACAACA
>JBIKQE010000176.1:0-4941 GCA_044349815.1 Chitinophagaceae bacterium
ATGCGATGCTCAACACGTCGCAACCCCATAATCTGTCGTATGGTTATTTATGGTGGTTGAATGGAAAATCGTCGTACATGTTGCCACAAGTACCATTTGTTATTAATGGACCAATGTTTCCGAATGCACCCTCCGATGTGGTAGCCGCGATGGGGAAGAATGGCCAGTTTTTAAATGTGAGTAAAAGTCAAAATTTAGTGTGGTTGCGTATGGGCGATTCGCCCGATAGTAATGAAGTGCCTGCCTTATTGAATAATAAAATATGGCAATACATACAACAGTTGCCGTGCAATGGTACTTCGGTGGGTCAGGTGGTAGCCGAATCGGCATGTGGCGTTTATCCTAATCCGGGTACATTGGCCTTGCATGTTGAAGCTACCAAAACAATACGATCGGTGGGTGTTTATTCGTTGTACGGACAATGTATGGTGCAAGCCCTACCGGAAAATAATAAATGGCAAATAGCAACCCATCAATGGCCTTCGGGGTTTTATGCTGTGCAGGTACATTTTACCGATGGAACAAGCCAATCTATTCGTTGGATTAAACAGTAGCATCAACGCGTTCTTGTTTTGTTCGAGCCGCAGAAAGCCGTTATCTTTATGGTTCAATTTTCGGCTATGAAATTATTTGGATTTTTATTCTTGGTTTGTTTAAGTGTAACCGCCACGGCGCAATTTCGTAAAACCGATGGCCAATCGGGGAAACCGCAAACCTTGCGTATGGTTGACCCGCAACGCCCCGATTATTTTACGTCGTTAATTCACCTCGACCAACATCCCTTGCCGGCGGCTGAATATGGGTATAAAAAAACGGCCTTGAATGTAGCTCGTGCCCAATGGGAAGCGACCAATACAAAAACCAATACATCTAAGCCTACCGCTACAGCCCCTGACCCCGTTATCTGGAAAAGCTTTGCCGGTAATTCCGCCAACGGCGTTCCCAACGATAACGATATTGCCGTATCAAACAATGGTACGGTTGTGAGTGTGGTGAATTCAAACATGCGCATTCTCGATGATACCGGGAAAGTACTCAATACCATTTCGGTATCGTCGTTCTTTACACCCTTGGGGCCTTACAATTTTATATCGGACCCACGTGTATTGTACGATCCGGTGAACGACCGATTTATTTTGGTTTGTTTCTCGGGCGCCTTAAGCACAACCTCTACTATTTTGGTTGCCTTCAGCCAAACCAACAACCCTGCCGGTACATGGAACGCTTATACCTTAAACGGCAATACATTCAACGATTCCACCTGGAGCGATTACCCCATTATTGCCATCAACGATAAGGATTTGTTTTTAACCTTTAATCAGGTACGCGATAATGTGAGTTGGACCATCGGGTTTAAACAATCGGTAATATGGCAAATTAATAAAGCCGATGGGTACAATGCACAACCCATCAATTATACGTTGTGGGATAGCCTTACATGGGGTAATACCATGTTGCGCAATATTTGTCCGGCTAAAAACCAAAGCACCACCCCCAGCAACAACATGTACTTTTTAACGGTAAGAAATGTGGCTAGTACCAACGATTCGTTGTTTGTAACCGAAATAACCAATTCGCAAGTGAGCGGACAAGCCACGTTGGTGAAGCGTGTTTTACAAATGCCTATTCAGTATGGTTTTCCACCCAATGCGCGTGAACGTAAATCGAGCAGCGGACAACAACAGTATTTAATGACCAACGATGCACGCGTATTAGCGGCGGTGTACGAAAACAATCAGGTGCATTTTGGTATGAACACACTTAATTCGCAATACATGAATGCCGGTGTGTTGTTAGGCACCATCGAGCAAGTAAATGCCGCTACTCCCACTATTAAAGCACAAATATTTTCAACCGCCACACAAGAATTCGGATACCCTTCAATGGCGTATATGGGCACGAGTGCCAACGACCATCGTTTGTTGTATACATTCTCGCATTGTTATACCGACAGTTTTCCGGGTACCAGTGTGATATACCGAAATGCCAATGGCGATTTTTCGAATATCGTAGGGGTAAAGAATGGTACTAGCATCATCAATCAGTTAGCCGATTCGAACGATCGTTGGGGCGATTATACCAATATTCAACCGGTGTATAACAAACCCGGTCGGGCGTATTTGGCCGGCTCGTATGGGCGATTAAATATTGCCAATACCTGGATTGCCGCCGTGGATGTGGCTGAATGGCCTACGGCTATTTCTTCTACAACAAAACAAACATCGGGTGCCGATGTATATCCCAATCCCTTGGTTGATCAACGTTTTACGGTGCGGTTTAACAACCCCGAACAAACACGATTGCATTTTTATTTACTCGATCAGTTAGGCCGAAAAACCCTGTTGTATGAACGCGAGGTAAAGGTGGGCGACAATGAATTTTCGTTTTTTACCGGCGCTTTGGCCGCAGGAACGTACATCTTCCATATTGCGTCGCAACAAGGTGTTTTACACAAACAAACCTTGTTGGTTCGGTAAGTAAACGAATTTAAAAACCGAGCGATAATTGTTCGGGCAAACAATTGAAACTTTGTCGGTGGTGGATGGTCATGCCATGTTCGGCAATGGCTAAACGGTGCAAGCGGGTTGGGTAGCCTTTATTTTGTTCCCAACCATAGTTTGGAAATGCCAGTGCGAGTTGTTCCATGTAATCGTCGCGTGCTGTTTTGGCTAAAATACTAGCCGCGGCAATCGACGCCATTTTTCCATCGCCTTTAATAATGCAGGTATGCGGCATGTTGTTGTAGGCTTTAAATCGATTGCCATCAATGAGTAAATGTTCGGGCACTAATTGCAATTGTTGCACGGCCAAGTGCATAGCTTTGAAGGAGGCTTGGAGTATATTAATTTCATCAATTTCGGCAGGCCATACAAAGGCTACGGCATAGGCCAAGGCTTTGGCTTCAATGAGTGGACGAAGTTCGAGGCGTTGTTTTTCGTTCAGTTTTTTTGAATCGTTCAGGGCTGCAATGCCGTTGCGTTGTGGCAAAATAACGGCGGCGGCTACTACCGGTCCGGCCAAGCAACCTCTGCCCGCTTCATCGCAACCGGCTTCAAGGCGTTTTGCTTTTAAATACGGCAGTAACATAGTTAAATTGAGCCTGTTCGACCACCATCCACACAAATGCTTTGCCCCGTAATATAGGCCGCTGCGGGTGAAGCCAAGAACGCGGCCATCGCGGCAATTTCTTCGGCTTGTCCGAAGCGCCGCATTGGAATTTCGTGGAGCATTTCAGCTTCCACGGCATCTTGTTCGGTATTGGTTTTAGCGGCTTTATTGGTAATAATACTAGCGAGGCGTGCGGTAGCCGTAGCGCCCGGCAATACATTGTTCACGGTAATACCATGCAAAGCCACTTCGTTGGCGAGGGTTTTAGCCCAAGCGGCCACAGCGGCGCGGGTGGTATTGCTTACACCTAAGTTGGGTAAGGGCACTTTTACCGAGGTCGAAACGATATTAATTATACGGCCAAACTTTTGTTCTTTCATGCCGGGCAATACGGCCGTGGCCAACAGATGATTATTGATTAAGTGCAAATTCAGGGCCGAAAGAAAATCGTTGGGCGTGGCTAGCGCAATGGGGCCGGCGGGCGGACCACCCGTATTGTTCACTAAAATATCCACGCGGTTATTTTTCAATATCAACGCAATGGCGGCTTCCACGGAGGTGGTATCGAAAAAATCGGCCACGATGGTTTGATGCACTTGTCCGCGTGTTGTGTTTAATTGCGCTTTAGCGGTTTGCAAGCGTTCTTCGTTACGCGCCAACAAAATACAATCGGCACCGAGTTCGGCCAATTCAATAGCTGTGGCCAATCCAATACCTTGCGTACTGCCACCAATCAACGCCGTTTTTCCTGCGAGCGATAAATTCATACATCAACAATTTGAACAAAGGTAAGCTATCAACGAAATCTTATTGCTTTTTGGGGCTGTCAGCCAATACACTTTCTTCAGCTACTATCGGGCTGCTACGGGCTCCGCGTTCGCTCCGGTTGTTGATATGGCGAGCCGGCCTCAGCCGGCTCGCCATATCAACAACTTCCCCTGCGCATCCCGCAGCCCATCAACGGATTTTCTTTCCCACGCTCCTGCACCGTTTCTTCTCCGCATCGTCTCTCGTCCGCAATGGATTGCGGAGGCATTGTGGTAATACGGCGAGAACGTTGCGGGTAGGTGGTGGTAACATAAATAAATAACGATGTGTCGCTCTTACGGAGCTCACGGTTGGATTGATGCGACGATGTTTTGCTAACGATGTGTCGCTCCTACGGAGCTACTCTGTAACCTGTAACTAATATGCTTTGCTAACGATGTGCCGCTCCTACGGAGCTCATGGTTTGGTTGATGCGACGATGCTTTGCTAACGATGTGTCGCTCCTACGGAGCTACTCTGTAACCTGTAACTAATATGCTTTGCTAACGATGTGCCGCTCCTACGGAGCTCACGGTTTGGTTGATGCGACGATGTTTTGCTAACGATGTGCCGCTCCTACGGAGCTCATGGTTTGGGTGATGCCACGATACTTTGCTAACGATGTACCGCTCCTACGGAGCTCACGGTTTGGTTGATGCGACGATGCTTTGCTAACGATGTGTCGCTCCTACGGAGCTCATGGTTTGGTTGATGCGACGATTTTTTTTGCTAACGATGTGCCGCTCCTACGGAGCTCACGGTTGGATTGATGCGCCGATGTTTTGCTAACGATGTGCCGCTCCTACGGAGTTCACGGTTTGGTTGATGCGACGATGTTTTGCTAACGATGTACCGCTCCTACGGAGCTCACGGTTTGGTTGATACGACGATGTTTTGCTAACGATGTGTCGCTCCTACGGAGCTCATGGTTTGGTTGATGCGACGATGTTTTGCTAACGATGTGTCGCTCCTACGGAGCTCACGGTTGGATTGATACGACGATGTTTTGCTAACGATGTGTCGCTC
>JBIKQE010000177.1:0-4909 GCA_044349815.1 Chitinophagaceae bacterium
TCCACTTTTTTTTCAAGAAAAAAGTGGAACAAAAATTCAAGGCTGTCGAAAAATAGCTAAAAATGACGGTTTTTATCGGAAATAAAAAAAGCAGTACGTTCCACTTTTTTCTTGAAAAAAAAGTGGAGCGGCAACTTCAAGGCTGTCGAAAAATAGCTAAAAATGACGGTTTTTATCGGAAATAAAAAAAGCTATGCGTCGGCATCAAGTTAGCATCGTCAATAGATAGATTTAGCTTTGGCACCATAATCATCGGTTGGCTATTGCTTTTTATTTCTGGCGATAAAAAACGTCATTTTCTTAACGCTATTTTTCTCAGGCCGGGAATCGCTAACATTATTTGTTTAACCATTTCAACGATTGGATCTGAGTCCACGCAGTCGTGTCCTGAAAGGCACGCTGCGGTAGTTTGTTGAGTCATACACATCCGCAGTGTCGCCCAGGGTGTTTTCGATTAAATTGATGGTTGCGTTTGGGCAGACACTGCGTGGACGGAAAAACGGTACGTTCCACTTTTTTCTTGAAAAAAAAGTGGAGCGGCAACAATCAAGGCTCTCGAAAAATAGCTAAAAATGACGGTTTTTATCGGAAATAAAAAAAGCTATGCGTCGGCATCAAGCTAGCATCGTCAATAGATAGATTTAGCTCTGGTTCTATAATCATCGGTTGGCTATTGCTTTTTATTTCTGGCGATAAAAAGCGTCATTTTCTTAACGCTATTTTTCTCAGGCCGGAAAATCGGAGCGAGTGCGGGTGAGCGGGAGCGGTTGGGTGGATATATTTTGTTTGCAAGACAAGTCTGTTTGCCCCTAGTGTTGCCGGAATTGAATAAGAAGTTAAGTATTGGGGTGGGCTTTTTTGATGAAATGAAAATATAAAATTATAATCTTCGTTATTGTTTTCGATTAAATTGATGATTGCGGTTGGGTAGACACTGCGTGGACGGAAAATCGGAGCGGGTGCGGTGGTGCGGGAGCGGTTGTTGGTGGGTTATAAATGCCGCAACGTTACAGCCGTGTCGGATTGATGGTTTATATGGGGTTTCTTAGATGAATCATGTTTCAGGCGCTGAAGGGATAGCCCCGGTTGTAGTGGAAAGACCGGACTGCGCGGAGTGGAACGGAGCGCGGGAGGACTTGGAACGGAAAACGGGACAGGGGATGAAGGAAGAGGAGAAGATGCGCTTCGAGAAAAGAATGAGAAGGAGTAGGAGAAGGAGAATGAATTTTTTAGAATCAGGGAGTTAGAAACAGAATGAGAAACAGAATGAGAATGAATGGGGAAGAAACAGGGGGGTAGAAACTGAAACAGAAGCAGAAACAGAATGAATTTATCCGCAGTATTAATAAAGGTATACGCAGTGTCGCCCTGGGTGTTTTCGATTAATTTGATGGTTGCGGTTGGGCAGACACGGCGGGAACACAAACGATATTAAGTGTTTAATACACGCCTTTAAATTAAAATAGCCTTACGTTTGTGATGCACAAGCACGGATTTGTTTAGCCTTTGGCCAATTAGTGTTCAGCGAACCATTTTATAACCTATGGGCATTCAAGCATCATTGCGCATCGTGGCGGTAGCAGCTCCTTGGATAAAAAAAGTCATAATGGGTTAGACATTCAAATATGTCAAGTTTTTTACATCAAAAACTTGACTATATATAAAACAGCGATACCTTTGTAACATGAATATAGCCGCACAAATTCGCCAAACCATTGGTACGATGCCCGAAGACAAAATCTTTGGGTATGCTGATTTAGGCATTTCGAGAGACGTGTATTTAACATCGGCAAAAGCATTGGAACGATTACAAAAAGAAGGGTTAATTCGAAAAATGTCGAAAGGTATTTTTTACAAACCTAAAATGACAGTATTTGGCGAATTAAAACCCGACGACCGAGAGCAATTAAAACCCTATTTATTTAAAAACGGCAAACGCATTGCATATGTTACCGGCGAATCGCTTTATAACGAAATGGGACTCACTACACAAATGGCCTTTAGAATAAAAATTGCGGGTAACCGAAGAATAAATATTGATAAAGGGGCTTTAAAAGCAAAATCGGTTAAAAGCTATACCAATGTTACCGACGAAAACTATCTGTTATTGGGTTTTTTAGATGCGATAAAAGATATTAAAAAAATTCCTGATTGTTCAGCGGCTACCGCTGTTATAATTATAATGCAAAAGCTTAAAAAATTTGATGACAAAGAAATAAAGCAACTAACTAATTATGCGCTCTTGTATCCGCCAAGAGTGAGAGCCTTGCTTGGTGCCATGCTTGAAAAGAATAAAAAAACAAAGATACTTTCAACCTTGAAAAAGAGTTTAAACCCTATGACCACGTTCAAACTGCGATTAAATGAAAGGGATTTACCTACAATGAAAAATTGGTACATTGTATGAGGTTGCATTCGAATAAAGAATTATTTATAAACTATATTCGAATCACATCGCAACAAATGGATATACCGGCCATTTATGTTGAGAAAGACTATTGGATGACCTATGCACTTTATATCCTTTTTAATGATCCTATTGGTAAAGACATCATATTTAAAGGAGGCACCTCTTTATCGAAGTGTTACCAGTTGATTGATCGCTTTTCGGAAGATATTGATTTGGTTGTTTTGAGAAGTAAAGACGAAACAGACTCTAAATTAAAAATGAAATTGAAAGCAATTAGTACCTTGCTTGAATCGGTGATGCCGGAAAAATCGGTAGAAGGTATTACGCACAAAATGGGTATGACTCGAAAAACCGCCCATACCTACAGCAAAGAATTTCAAGGCGACTTTGGACAAGTTAGAGATTCCATTGTTATTGAAGCCACATGGCTGGGTTACTATGAACCCTTTACAACCAAAAGCATATGCTCGTTTATTGGTCGAATGATGCTCGACAATAATCAACAGGGTATGGCAGAACAAGAAGGATTACTGCCTTTTACCCTACAAGTTTTGGAACCCGCCAGAACTATTTGTGAAAAAATAATGAGTTTAGTTCGGTTTTCGTACACTAAAAAACCTATTGACGATTTGGCCAAAAAGGTAAGGCATACTTACGATTTACATCGATTACTCCAACATCGTGAATTAAAAACATTTTTACATTCAACTGCATTTGATGAGATGTTATTGAAAGTAGCCAACGATGATGTTGTTAGTTTCAAAAACAACAATGAATGGTTAGTCTACCATCCCAATGATGCTCTTTTTTTTAGCGACATAGAAAATGTATGGAATGTTATAAAACGTGAGTATAATGGCAGCTTAAAAAATTTAGTTTACGGAGAATTCCCGAAGGATGACGCCGTATTGGACACATTAAAAATGATAAGGGATCGAATGGCAACGGTTAGATGGTTGGTTGTTTTATAATGTTAGGTTTGCGGTTGGGTAGTCACGGCGTGGAAATACGTGTTTGACATTAGTGAGGTGAAAAACAGGCTATTTCTATTATTTTTTCCATTATAATGGAAAAAATAATACTTTTTATTCCGATATAATGGAAAAAGTTGTACTCCTGAACTGAAATCAATCACGTTGACCGTAAAAAAAAACCGACCGAGTTCTTACTCGGTCGGTTTACAATACTATCAATCAACATTAGTTTTTCGTGGCGCCTTCAATCAACACCACGGTTTTGTTGTTGTTCATTTCAACAAAGCCACCTTCGATGGTGTACTGCTCCTGCGTGTTTTTGTCTTTCAGTATTTTCAACTGCCCTTTGCCCAAAGCCGCCACAATGGGAGCATGGTTTTCGAGCAATTCAAAATAACCTTCAACGCCAGGGAGAATGACGCCCAAAACGTCGCCGTTAAAAATCTTTTTTTCAGGAGTGAGTATATCCAGTTTCATGGTGTGTTTGTTTAACAGCTCCTAATTATTTTACAGCATCCATCAATTTCTTCCCTTTGGCAATGGCATCGTCAATCGAGCCTACCAAGTTGAAAGCAGCTTCTGGATATTCATCAACACCGCCGTCCATAATCATGTTGAACCCGCGGATGGTTTCTTCGATAGGAACCAATACGCCTTTCAAACCGGTGAACTGCTCGGCCACGTGGAAAGGCTGCGATAAGAAACGTTGTACTTTACGCGCACGTTGTACCGTCATTTTATCTTCTTCGCTCAATTCATCCATACCCAAGATGGCAATGATATCTTGTAATTCTTTGTAACGTTGTAAAATCAACTTCACGCGGTTGGCACAAGCATAATGCGCTTCACCTACAATGGCTTCAGTTAAGATACGCGAGGTAGAATCCAATGGATCTACCGCCGGGTAAATACCTAAATCCGCAATCTTACGACTCAATACCGTGGTGGCATCCAAGTGCGCAAAGGTAGTAGCCGGGGCCGGATCGGTTAAATCATCCGCCGGTACGTAAACGGCCTGTACCGAAGTAATTGAACCGTTCTTAGTTGAGGTGATACGCTCTTGCATCAAACCCATTTCCGTAGCCAAGGTAGGCTGATACCCTACCGCCGATGGCATACGTCCCAACAAGGCCGATACTTCCGAACCGGCTTGAGTGAAACGGAAGATATTATCGACGAAGAATAAGATATCGCGACCTTTACCGGTACCATCGCCATCGCGGTAGTATTCCGCTACGGTCAAACCGCTCAAGGCCACACGAGCACGGGCTCCGGGTGGTTCATTCATTTGTCCGAACACGAACGTGGCTTTACTGTCTTTCAAGGCTTCCATATCCACCTTGTCCAAATCCCATCCGCCTTCTTCCATGCTGTGTTTGAACGCGTCGCCGTAGTTCATGATACCGGCTTCAATCATTTCGCGCATCAAATCGTTTCCTTCGCGGGTACGTTCACCTACACCGGCAAATACCGAAACCCCGCTATAGGCTTTCGCAATGTTATTAATCAATTCTTGAATCAATAC
>JBIKQE010000017.1:0-17707 GCA_044349815.1 Chitinophagaceae bacterium
TGCTTGTTTTTACAAGCACAATATTCGCATCACCCGCGCGCGCATTGTAAATCGGCGGGCTACCGGTTCTATCCCTCACGCGAGGCCCTGCACAACCCAATAGCGCTTACCGATAACGCAACCACTTTAATAATTCCTTCCACGTTATCTTCTTGCCATACATCAAAATACCCGTTCGGTATATTTTCGCACTCAACCACGTCATTACTAAAAACATGCCCACCAACAAGGTCATCGACAATATCAATTGCCAAGTAGGCACCCCAAACGGTATGCGCGACAACATCACAATGGGCGAAGTGAATGGTACTATACTACCAACAACCGAGGCCATACTATCGGGGTTCGATGCCGACGACGACATAATTATAAAGCCAATGATAATAGGAATGGTAACAGGCAACGTAAATTGCTGTGCTTCCTGCGGATCTTCGTTCACTAAACTGCCTACAGCCGCAAACATCGACGCATATAAAAAATAGCCTCCCAAAAAATAAAAGAAAAAACAAAATATAATGAGGCCCCATGGTTGATTCACCAAACCCGTCATCATTTGCAATTTATCGGCACTAATTTCAGGAGTACCGCCACCCGTCACGGCCATGCTCCCGCCTTGAGCCGCTTGCATCAACGCGCCCATTTCGGGTATAAACAAACTAGCTACCGTTTGCAAAACCAACATCAACACCACCCACAACGCCAATTGGGTTAAACCCACCAAGGCAATGCCAATAATTTTGCCCATCATCAACTCAAAAGGTTTCACACTGCTTATAATAACTTCCGCAATACGATTGGTTTTTTCTTCCATCACGCCACGCATCACACCACTGCCGTAAATAAAAATAACCATGTAAATCAGAAAGCCCATAAAGTAGGCAATTCCCGAGGTGATTTCGGCATCCGTTTCCTGCTTTTTATCTACATCAAAACTGCGAATTTGTACCGACATATCGCGGATAGAATCCAATTGCGTGGCATTGATACCCGCTAAACGCATTTGATGTTGTTGCAACACTTCGTTCATTGTTCCACTTATAAACTCTTTCACCACCAAACTCACCCCACCCTCTTTAAACAACAATACACTATCGGGTCGGTTAGGGATTGCAGGAAAAACATGCACCAACAAATCGGCTTTCGAGGTGGCCAACAAGCTCGAATCACTCTGTTTCGTTGCATTGTTCGTATATAAAAAAACATACGACGAACTACTTGTATCTAATTGGTTGGTGTAAAAATTGGTTTCATCCCACACCAATATTTTTTGGGTTTTATTAGACAAATTAATGGCTAAAACCACCCCCACAATCACCACAAAAATGGCAATGGGGAGCAACAAGGTAGTAACAATGAACGATTTCTTCTTTACACGGGTTAAATACTCGCGTTGTATAATTAAACCAATTTTACGCATGCTTACTTGTTTATTTATTATTGAAATTGACGTACCGCCCCATGTTCTACTAACCGAATAAAAATATCGTGCAAGCCGGGCAATACTTCACTGAATTCGGTAATGTGCACTTGCCGATCGAGGCATTGCTGCAATAAATGCCGCACCTCGTCTTCGTTGGTATACCGAAACCGATATTCCCCGTCATTCACAGCTTGAAGTTGATCCGAAAAACCATCTATGCGTTCCGATACACGCAATCGATATTCCTTTTCTTTATATTGTTGCCGAATAGTTTTCACAGAACCACTCACCACCAAATGCCCTTGATTAATCAATGCAATTTCGTTGCAAATTTCTTCAACTTGCTCCATGCGATGTGTAGAGAAAATAATTGTAGTTCCTGCTTGCGCTAAATTGAAAATCTCTTTTTTAATCACATCGCTATTCACCGGATCCAAACCGCTAAAAGGTTCATCTAAAATCAAAACCTGCGGTTGATGCACAACCGTGGTTACAAATTGCAATTTTTGCGACATCCCCTTGCTTAAGTCTTCTACCTTTTTATGCCACCACGATAACATATCCAATCGGGTAAACCAAGTTTGCAAACGTTGGGTAGCCTCTTGTTTCGACAATCCTTTTAATTGCGCCAAATACATAGCCTGTTCCCCAATCTTCATCTTTTTATACAAGCCCCTCTCTTCAGGCATATAGCCAATCAATTGCGTATGCTCCGAGGGGTTAAACAAAGCCCCTTTAAAACGAATTGTACCTTCGTCGGGCATCGTTATGCCGGTGAGCATGCGCAACAAGGTCGACTTACCCGCCCCATTAGGGCCTAGCAAACCAAAAATGCCCCCTTCCGGTATATTAAACGAAATATCATCCACCGCTTTTACACCGGCATAATATTTTTTCAAACGATTCAATTCTAACATAATGAAATGTTTATTCGAGGTGTTTAATTTACAAACTATTCGCCAATTGCTCTAATTCCGCAAAAGCCGCACTACAAACAACCCGTAACTGTTGGGTAAGTTGTGTGAGTTCATCGTGGCGGTGCGCATTTTTAGACAGTTGTTCAATTTCAAAGATGTGAGAGAGTTCTTCTTTCACACCCATATAATTTAATTGCGTCTTCAAAGAATGAGCCGCAATTTTAATCGATTCATAATTCTTTTCAACCAAGCCTTGTTCTATCTGCTCCAACAACTTAGGAGCATTCTGTAAAAATATTTGAATGTATTTTTTTTGTTTGGCTTTGTCTTGCCCAGCAAACGACAACAAAAAGCGAGGGTCGGTAACAGGTCCCGCCATTACCACAGGCGCAACAACCGTTTCAGCTTGTATACTAGTGGCCAAAACCGTATCAACACGAACGGTAGCTTCTCGTTGTGCCACCTCCGTGCGATTAACATGTGCCAACAATTTCCGAATCAAGGACTCTTTTTTAAAGGGCTTCGGAATATGATCGTTCATGCCGATGGCTAAGTAATGTTCTATATCGTCTTTCATTACATTGGCCGTCATGGCTATAATGGGAATATTGGCTATGTGCGCAGGAAATTCGTTGCGTATTTTCATGGTTGCCTCCGTACCACTCATACCCGGCATTTGAATATCCATCAAAATCAAATCGAATGGCTTTTCATGCAATAATTCTAACACGCGCAAACCACTATCGGCTTCTGTAATTTCCATATGAGGCGCTATGCCTTTCAAGGTATCTACGGCCAACATCAAATTGAATTCATTATCGTCGACCAACAAAATTCGACACTTGTCCAGAATAGCCCGGTCTTCGTCTATCAAACTTACATCGTCGTGACGTTCCAAGAAGTCGCCCTGCCCCGTTGCAAAGGGCAAAATAAACGTGAAGGTAGTTCCAACCCCCAGCGTGCTGGTCAAATCAATACTACCATCCATTAACGACACGAGTTCCTTGGTAATGGTCAATCCTAATCCGGTTCCGCCAAAACGGCGTGTTACATCCATGCCCGCCTGTGTAAAGCTTTCAAATATTTGTCCCACATAATCGTCGGGTATTCCAATACCCGTATCGATGATATCGAAAACCAACTGCACCCGATTATCTTGTTGATGCCTTAGCCCAGCCTGAATACGAACCGACCCTTTTTCAGTGAACTTTACGGCATTACCGGCCAAGTTCATAATAATCTGATTCAATCGGGTTGGATCCCCAATTAAATGATCGGGTACATTTTCGTCGATATCGAAACGAATAGTAATGCCCTTTTCCTCGGCTTTGAACCGAAGCAGGGTAACAACATTTTTAAGCAAATTACGCAACGAGAATTCAATCAATTCCAATTTCACCTTACCCGCTTCAATTTTCGAGAAGTCTAAAATATCGTTGATAATCACCAATAAATTTTCCGCACTTTGCGATATGGCATTCAAATATTTTAATTGATCGGCACGCGGTTCTTTCTCCAACAATAGTCCGGTTAAACCCACAATGGCATTCATGGGCGTACGTATTTCATGACTCATATTGGCAATGAACTGTTGTTTAAGTTTGGCCGATTGTTCAGCCACCTCTTTTTCTTTAACAGCAAATTCAATTTCGTGCCTAATTTGTAAATTTCGAAGTTGATCGAAGGTTCGTTGCTGGAAAATTTCTTCTTTCAGCATTTCAAATTGTTTCAAATTCAAAAAGGCTTTCGGAATATCGTTCAAGGCATCGTATACCTTGGCATACATCTCGTGAATGCTCATTACATCGTGCTTTCGCGAATGTTCTGTAGCCAAGGCGAAGGCGGCATCAAAGTGAGTTAAGGCTTGTTGCAATTGCCCTTCATCAAAGGCCATTCGCCCCATATAAAAATCAGCAATAATAATACCTTCAATATTCAATAACTCTTCCGATTGTTCGCGAACCGCCTTGAGGTATTTTTCCGCTTTTTCAAATTTGTATTGCTTGTAATACACTTTCCCAATACCACTATTCGCCAACATATGTCCAACCGTATTGGGTTCCGTCAACTCTAAACTCTTCTTAAAATTCATCAGGGCATTGTCGTAATCGTCCTTCTTCAAATAAATATTACCCAAGGAATGATATACGCCAATCAATCGATTCCGATCGTCGTACGATTGAATAATGTGCAAACATCGTTTCGCATATTCCAAGGCATTATCGTAATCGTACAAATCGAAATGTATATTCGAAATGCTAATCATTACGGTCGACTGTGCCAATTCGTCGTTCTCCGTTTCATTAATTTCGAGTGCCCATTGGTAATACCGCAAGGCATTCGATAAATCGCCTAAATCGCGATAAATGTTTCCGTAGTTATTATAAATTCGCCCCTTCAACAAATCGAAGCGATGTTCTTTGGCAATTTTTAGGGCTTCGCCCAAGGCCGCTAAACCCAAATCGTATTCGCCCCGCAACCAATGGCAAGCTCCCTTGTTGTTTAAGCCGCGGCCTTCACCTTCGCGGTAATTACTAGACCGCGAACGATCGACAATTTCTTGCGACAATTCAAGGGCCTCCTCAATATCGTAATTTCGAATCTCCAACACCATATCAACCAAACAGTTGATACGTTCTTTTTCATCGTGTAAAGCGTTGTAGCGTTCTTTGAGTTCTTGGTAACGTTCGGTAGACATAAAGGCTTTCTAATTCGTTGCCGTAAAGATAAGTACTTCAAGGGTTTGCGGCGTAACCTTAAACCGATCGTCTTGACGAATACCAATCACCCAAGCCAAACGCTCGCCCGATTGCAACACCCAAACGCGTTCTTTATCGGGTAAGGCCATTTTGGTATCAATCAGCAAGCGTGCTATTTTCTTCTTTTTGCCCAAACCCAAGGGATAAAAATAATCGCCTGTTTTTTTGGGCCTAAACCACAATGGAAATTCAAAAGCCTGCGCATCGAACCAAAACGATTGACCTGATGATGGAATAGGTTCTCCGTTATAAGGCTTTCTAGTTATTATCCATGAGCTGATGGGTGTATCAATACGTGTATCGGTTGCTTCGCAGGGTACCCAATTAGCTTCCTCAAGTTCTTTAGCACACAAAATCAAAGTATCGCGGTCTTTGATGATGCGGTGTGTGGTACTTTCTATGTAAGCCCCCGATTGGCGTGTGGCCAACAGCATCAATTCCTGCATCTGCGAATAATGAAAACCAAATTCGCGCAGCGTTTCGTACAAATACAATGGCGCTTCCGAATCATGAATAAATGAACGAATAAAAAAATAACGATGCGGAGGGCGCCATGCGGTACAAGCCGCTTGCCAGCGACTGATTTCGCGTTGCATAACGGTGTACGACGACTTGAAACGTTGCCGATTCTCAGCCAATACCGCTTCCAAATTCGGAAAGTAATTTTTTAAATACGGAATCACCTCGTTCCGCAAAGCGTTCCGAGTATACTTCGAAGTTTCATTGCTTTCATCAATACGATAAGGCACCTTGTTCTGAATCAGCCAGTGCATAATTTCGTTGCGTTCAATATCGAGCATGGGCCTTAATCCATTTATTTCGCCCGACGGTATGCCACGTAAGCCACGCAACCCCGTACCACGAAAAAAATGCAGCAACAAGGTTTCATCTTGATCGTTGCGTTGATGCGCTGTAACTAAACGAGTATAAGGTGTTTCCGCCATTAGGCGATGAAAAAAATGATATCGAATGTTGCGTGCGGCTTCTTGCAAACCCACTCCATGTATTTGTTGATACTCGGCAACATGGGCCTGTTCTACAAAACAAGGTATGTTGCGTTCGTTGGCCCATTGTCGTACCAGGGTTTCATCGGCATCCGATGCCTCGCCCCGCAAACCATAGTTTACATGCGCCAACGCGAAAGGCAATTGCGCTTGCCAAAACAAGGTAGCCAAACACATCGAATCGGGACCACCACTCACCGCAAGCAAATAGGGTTCTCGAGGCCATTGGGCCAAACTCAATAATAATGCAGGTAGTTTATTCATCACTCAAATCGTCGAGGGCTTGTTGCAATTCGTTGCGGGCATGCCGATCGTTTAATGTAGAAGTCCTTCGAATGCCTTCTTCGTAAATCAATACCGCATTGGGCAATAGTCCTAATTTCTCCAGGGTTTTGCCCAAATGATAATAGGTACCCACATAATTGGCATCGAAAGTCAGCACCTGTTCGAAATGGGTTCGAGCTTGTTCTAAATCGCCTATTTTAAGCCATTCCAAACCCAAAGCATGCCATAAAAAGCAATCGTTAGGGGATTGCTTTAGCATATTGTGTAATTTTTCAATTCGTTCCATGGTACTTCGTTTGCAAACTTAATGTTTTTAAGGTCAATATTTATTCCCAAACGGGTATAAATGGGCTATAAACCAATGTTGCATTCGAGTAGGTTGCGTATATTTGCGCTCTCAATTTGAATCCTTTATGAAAATTTTGGTTTGTATTACCAAAGCGCCGGATACGACTACAAAAATTGCGTTTTCCGACAATAACACACAATTGAATGAAGCCGGCGTTCAGTGGATAATTAATCCCTACGAAGAATGGTATGCTTTAGTGCGTGCCTTAGAATTAAAAGAAGCCGGTACAGCGTCGGCCGTTCATTTAATAACGGTAGGCAATGCCGATGCAGAACCGGTAATACGGAAAGCATTAGCCTTAGGAGGCGATGAAGCCATCCGTATTGATGCGCAAAGCAACGATAGTTATACGGTAGCTGCTCAAATTGCCGATTATGCGCGCAACAATGCCTACGATATTATTTTAACGGGTAAAGAAAGTATCGATTACAACAATGCTAGCTTAGGTGCTATGATTGCTGAATTATTACAATATCCATTTATTGCCAACGCTTCGCAATTAAGCATTGCTGGAACTACGGCCACGGTGGTTCGCGAAATTGAAGGGGGTGAAGAAACCGATACGTGTGAGTTACCCCTCGCCTTATCGTGCATGAAAGGCATGGCCGAAGCGCGCATTCCAAACATGCGTGGCATTATGGCCGCCCGTACCAAACCATTAACCGTTGTGCCTGCATCGGCGGGTTCACCCTTAACGCAAATTGTGTCGTACGAAATGCCCCCACAAAAAACAGGTGTTAGAATGATTGAGGCCGACGATACCGACGCCCTCGTTCGTCTCTTACACGAAGAAGCCAAAGTAATTTAATTTTTAAACGCATTATACTCTTTATATGGTACTTGTTTTCGCCGAAGCCTCTCAGAAAGTATTCAAAAAAGCCTGTTTCGAGGCAGTTTCGTATGGTGCCGCCTTGGCCCACACCATGAATGTGACTTGTGCCGCCGTTGTACTCGGCGACGCAGAACAACCCGAACAATTGGGTATTTACGGAGCCAAAACCGTTTATCACATAACCGATGCCCGTTTAAACAATCTGAATTCGGGTGCATTTGCGAAAGCCATTATACAAGTGGCCCAAATGAAAGGCGCCTCGGTTGTTGTATTTTCAAACAACAATACAGCCAAAGCGGTTGCCCCACGTGTGGCGGCCACTTTACAAGCCGGCTTGGTTGCCGGTGCAGTAGCACTACCTAATTTAGAACAAGGTTTTGTTGTAAAAAAATCGGTATTTTCAGGCAAAGCCTTTGCCCACGTCAATATTCAATCGGCCATTAAAGTTATTAGCTTAACCCCGAACTCTACGGGTATTCAAGCAGATGGTTCCTCAGCAACTATTGAAAACGTATCGATTGAATTCAATAACCGCGATTTTGCGGTGAACGTTGTTTCGGTATCAAAAGTGAGTGGCATTGTTCCATTGAGCGAAGCCGAATTGGTAGTGAGTGGTGGACGTGGATTAAAAGGCCCCGAAAATTGGGGTATTTTAGAAGCCTTGGCCAACGAACTTGGTGCAACAATGGCTTGTTCTCGTCCGGTAGCCGACTCACATTGGCGTCCACACCACGAACATGTTGGCCAAACGGGCGGTACAATTCGTCCGAATTTATATGTAGCCGTTGGTATCAGTGGTGCCATTCAGCATTTGGCCGGTGTTAATAGTTCTAAAACCATTGTGGTTATTAATAAAGATCCCGAAGCGCCCTTCTTCAAAGCAGCCGATTATGGTATTCTGGGCGATGCTTTCGAAATTTTACCTCGCTTAACCGAATCGGTAAAGAAATTTAAAGCGGCACAAAACGCCTAAAAGCTATTTTACTATGAGTCGGCGTAAAATTGAATTAGAAATCATGGCCTTATCGAATGCAACGCAATCGCATTCGTATGCCGTGGTTTTAAACGAAATCAATGGCACGCGTAAACTCCCCATTGTTATTGGCAGTGCAGAAGCACAGGCCATTGCAGTGGCCTTAGAAAATATTCATACGGGCCGCCCCCTCACACACGATTTGATGAAACATCTGATGATGGCTTTTACCATCGATCTAAAAGAGGTTTTAATTCACCGTCTGCACGAAGGCATCTTTTATGCCAAATTGATTTGCCAATCGCCATACGAAACCATTGAAATTGATTCGCGTACCTCCGATGCCCTAGCCATTGCTGTTCGATTTGGTGCCCCCATATTTACCTACGAAGCGATCTTAAATGCAGCCGGCGCCTCGGGCAACGACGATGATACCGATATGGATCTTACGCACGATAATACGAGCCCATCAGGCTCAAACGATCCGGGCGATGAACTCATCAAGTTAAGTTTACACGAACTCAATACCCTACTCGAAGAGGTTTTGGAACGCGAAGACTATATCCTTGCAGCCCGAATTCGCGACGAAATCAATAAACGAGGTTAAGATTTCTTTTTTCATCAACGGTTATTGGTTTTTTTCTATCTTTGACTACCATGAGTCAAGACCAAATATTGGTTACCAAAGTTAAACGAGGAAAAGCCACCTATTTCTACTCCATTATAGGAGTGGCCTTGGTATTATTCTTGTTAGGCACCCTTGGTTGGATTGTTATTAATGCCGGCCAATTATCAAAAACATTTAAGGAGAACATTGAAGTAGTGGTAGAGTTTAACGACAATACCCGCGACGAAAAAGCCATGGAGTTAAAAGCCATCATTGATGGACAAGCCTTTTGCAAATCGTCGGAATATATTTCAAAAGAAAAAGCCGCCGAATTGTTTAAAAAAGATTTTGGTGCTGAATTTCTTGAAGTACTCGATTATAACCCCCTCTTTACCTCGGTCAATATTCATTTGAATTCCGATTACATGAATACCGACAGTTTGATTCGGATTGAGCAGTTCGTAAAACAAAGCAATATTGTGCGAAATGTAAGCTACCAAAAGAACTTGGTAAACCTCATGAATAAAAATGTTCGTCGGGTAGGTATTGTTATTCTCATCATTTCTATTGTTCTAATTATTTCGGTAATTATCCTAATCGATAATACCATTCGCTTGGCCATGTTCAGCAACCGATTCCTGATTAAAACCATGCAAATGGTTGGAGCAACTCAATGGTTCATTGCCAAACCATTCAATATTCGCAGTGTTATTAATGGTATTATCAGTGCCTTGTTAGCAATAGCAGGCATCTTATTACTGAAAACCTCTGCCGAAGCATGGTTGCCTGAGCTCAAAACATTGGCTAGCACAGAATGGATGATTGTATTATGTGTGAGTATTTTGGTCCTCGGCATTGTAATTTCCTTCTTAAGTACCCATCGCTCGGTTATTAAATACTTACGTACTCAACTCGACGATTTATATTAAACACATTATTTTTGCACTATGACACCAGAAAAAAATACGGAATCGCGCTTTTTATTCGGCAAAGAAAATTACATGCTCATGGGTCTTGGACTCCTGTTCATCATTATTGGTTATATGCTGATGTCGGGTGGTAAAAGTGCCGACCCGAATGTTTTCAACGAAAAAGAAATATACAGCTTCCAACGCATTACCTTGGCGCCTATCATGGTATTGTTGGGTTTATTTATTGAAGGCTATGCCATCATGAAAAAACCCAAAGCCCAAGATTAATGACACTCGTTGAAGCTGTTTTAATAGCCATTATTGAAGGCCTCACGGAATACCTTCCCATATCGTCTACGGCGCATATGGTGTTTGCTAGCTCAATATTAGGCATCCAAGAAGATGCCTTCGTTAAGATGTTTCAAGTCTCCATTCAATTCGGAGCCATCTTGGCGGTAGTAGCCTTGTATTGGAAAAAATTCTTCGATTTTTCTCGTTGGTCGTTTTATATCAAATTGGCCTTTGCTGTTGTACCTGCCTTGGTATTAGGTTATTTTTTCGACGATGCCATTGAACAAGTATTAGAAAAACCCATTCCCATTGCCATTGTATTGGTAGTAGGTGGCGTGGTTTTATTGTTTGTAGATCGTTGGTTCAAACAACCCCTCATTCATTCCGAAAACGATATTACTATTCCCACAGCCATTAAAATTGGCTTCTGGCAATGTTTAGCCATGATGCCCGGCACCTCCCGTGCTGCGGCCTCCATCATTGGCGGTATGCAACAAAAATTAAGTCGCGAAACCGCTGCCGAATTTTCTTTCTTCTTGGCGGTTCCTACGATGTTGGCCGTTACCTCCTATTCGGTTTTCCTGAAGAATTGGAGCGAATCTGAAACTGAAAAACTGAAGGGTTACCAAATGATCATGCAAGATCAAAACCACCTTTTGATGTTTGGTATTGGTAACGTCATTGCATTTGTAGTAGCGGTTATTGCCATCCGCTTTTTTATTGGTCTCCTCAAAAAACATGGCTTCGCCTTATGGGGTTGGTACCGCATTATTGCCGGCATTGCCTTAATTGCTTATTTCAGTTTCTTCGCATAACGCTACACGCAGCTTATCTTTGATATTATGCGACACCTTGCGTTGTTTATCTTCTACTCAGGATGCCTCCTCCTTTTTTCGACTTGTGGTACGAAACAAAGTAGTAATAAAAACATCTTTCGTATCAATCAAGTGCAAGGGGTTGAGAGTTTAGATCCTGCCTTCGCTAAGAACCTCAACATCATGTGGCACGTTCAACAAGGCTATAATCGCTTGGTTGAATTCGATGCCCAACGTACCGTGCAACCTTCCTTGGCAACCCGTTGGGAAATAAGTGCCGACCGATTAACCTACCGCTTTTATTTACGCAACGATGTTTACTTTCATCCTAACCCGGTTTTCCCTGAAGGCAAAGGGCGAAAAATGATTGCCTCCGATGTGGTGTATTCCTTTCAACGATTAATTGATCCTAAAACAGCTTCGCCGGGGGCTTGGGTGTTTAACGAACGTGTTGATACCCTTCGTCCATTTATAGCCATCAACGATACCATTTTCGAGCTACGCCTCCAAAAACCCTTCAACCCTATGTTGGGGATTTTAAGTATGCAATATTGCTCCATTGTACCCAAAGAAGTAGTTGAACATTGGGGCGACGACTTTCGCGCGCATCCTTGCGGAACCGGTCCGTTTATTATGCAAGATTGGGAAGAAAATGTAGCCCTTACTTACCGTAAAAACGAACACTATTGGGAACGCGATAGCCTCGGCAACCAACTCCCCTACCTCGATGGTTTGCTCTTCACCTTCATCGATAGCAAGGCCACCGAGTTCTTAATGTTCCAACAAGGCGAACTCGATTTTATGAATGGCCTCGATGCTACATTCAAAGATCAAGTGCTCACCAAACAGGGGACCTTGAAACCAGCTTTCCAAAACAATATTCGCTTAATTAAAAATCCGTACCTGAATGTTGAATACCTTGGTTTTTTATTAGATCCCAATAATCAACAACAGAAAATACTCCTTGAAAAAAAATTACGCCAAGCCATTCAAATCGGATTCGATAGAGAAAAAATGGTGATGTATTTACGCAATCATATCGGTCACCCCGCCGATGCCGGTTTCATTCCCAATGGGTTACCCGGATACAATCCAACGCGTAATCGTGGCTTTGCTTATCAACCCGAAAATGCCCGCGCCCTTATTGCAGAAGTAAAGGCGGCCAATGGTGGTCAACTACCCGCCATTATCTTATTGTCGAACGATAACTACTCGGACCGTTGCCAATTCATAGCATCACAACTTAGCGATATTGGATTGACAGTTCGTATTGAAATTGTTCAGCCTTCGTTGCTTCGCGAACAAATGAGTGATAGCAAAGCCGACTTCTTTTGGGCAACCTGGATTGCCGATTATCCCGACGCAGAAAGTTATTTGAGTTTGTTTTATAGCCATCATGCGGCACCACCCAATTATACTCGTTTTGCCAACCAAACCTTCGATGACCTCTATGAAGCGGCCTTGCAAGCCGAAACCAACGAAAAACAAATTGATTTATACGAAAAAATGGACAGTATCCTGATTGCCGAATCACCCGTCATTCCCTTGTTTTACGACGAAGTAATGCATTTTATTCAACCTCGTGTTCAAGGCTGGGAAAGCAATAGTTTAAATTTGATGGATTTGAGAAAGGTAAGATTAAGCGTAGTACAATAAAACTACCACCCACTGGCTAAAACCGATGCCAAATGCATGGTTTTTAACGATAACCCGGCATGTTTGATATACGACTCCATATGCATCAAACACGAAATATCGGTTGAAATCATATACGAAGCACCTTGCTCCAACGCACTGTTCACTTTCGTCATGGCCATACCCACCGAAATGGGTTCGTACTTCACCGCAAAGGTGCCACCAAAACCACAACAGGTTTCACATTCTTTCATTTCGCGTAACTCCAAGCCCTGCACGTTTGCCAATAACTTCCGTGGACCGGCTTTGATGCCGCACTCGCGCAAAGCACCGCAAGCATCGTGGTATGTAGCAATGCCAGACAATGAAGCCCCTACCTGCTCTACCTTCAAGATGTCGGTCATAAACTCGCTGAACTCATAAATACGACCGGTAAACTGCCGCGAATCGTTGCGACACGATGTATTGTCGAACAACTCCCCAAAACTGCTGCGCACATATCCCACACAAGAACCCGAAGGACCAACCACATAATCGGTACCCGAAAAATCGTTGATGAACTTTTCACTCACGGTTCTTGCTTCATCAAGATAGCCCGCATTATAGGCCGGTTGCCCACAACAGGTTTGATTCGGATTATACGATACGGTACAACCTGCCTTCTCGAGCACCTTGGCCATGTCTAACCCCACCTGCGGATACAATTGATCGATAAAGCAAGGAATAAAGAGTTGAACACGCATACTGTAATTTTTTAGGGTTGAATCGGGGTGTCTGAATGTTTCATGGTGTGTTGTAAGGCCAACATCTGCAAAGCCGCCATGGCTGCTTCAGCGCCTTTATGCCCATCCTTACCGCCCAAACGGTCGTGGGCTTGTTGCAAGGTATTCACGGTTAACACCCCAAAAATAACCGGCGCATCGCCCTGTATGTTCAATTGCGTTATACCATCGGTTACCGATTGACAAACATAATCGAAATGCGGCGTTTCGCCCCGAATAACGCAACCTAAGGCAATATAGGCATCCGCCCCAACATGTTGACGATGATAATATATAGCATGCGGAATTTCAACGGCACCGGGTACCCGATATACCGTAACCTTCACAGCAGGAAATTGCGCCAACAAAGCAAGCGCACCACGTTCTAATTCATCTACAATCGCCCTATTCCATTGGGTTGAAACGAGAACAACCTGCGAGGTGGGTACCTGCAGGTTGTTGCTTGAAAGTAATTCATTTACGGATTGGTCCGTCATACATTCGATTATGGGTTAAAATCGCCCAAACGCGATAATTGCTTGTCCATATCGCGTGCTTGCTGACTCATAGGAAAACGTTCCTTGATACGACGATACGCTTTAATGGCTTCTGCTGTATTGTTTTTGGCTTCGTAAGCCATACCCAAACGTTCTAAGTAAACTGGACTAAGTAAAATATTGTCGTCATCTTGCGAAGCGGCTTCGTAGGCTTTTATGGCATCATCGGTTTTACCTTGTTCCATCAAGGCATCCCCCAACGAACCCTTGGCAACAACTTCTACCATCGTTCCCTTGCCATCAAAATCTTTCAAAAACTTTTCAGCCTTGGCATAATCGCCCATCTTTAAATAACAAATACCGGCACCATACGTAGCTAAATTAGCCGCTGGTGTGCCACTGTATTTATCAATGATTTTCAAAAACCCTAATTTGTCGCCATCGCCGTTCAAGGCCCAATTCAACGAATCCATTCCAAAATAGGTTTGGGCACGAAAAATAGCATCGTTCGATTTTTCAATACGAGGGGTTTTGTAAAACTTATCGTAAGCAAAATAACCCAATACAATGGCAGCAATCGCAATCACTACATTGTTGATCATTTTTTTGTTGTTCTCGTACCAATGCTCTACCCCTTTTAATTGCTCTTCAGCACTAGGGATGTCCAAGTCTTCTTGTACTCGGTTCACCACTTGTTGCGGTGCAGTATATAAATCACGTTTAGCCATAATTTTCGTTTAAATTTCCGTATAAAGGCAGGCAAAAGTAATGAAATTACTTTAATTTATCCCCTCAATACATAAAAATTAGACAGGAGGGGCCGCCAAGGCAATTAAGCCATCGCCAAATCGGGCACTTTCCCGAATTCTTTCATGGTTTTTAGGTGCGAAACCAAGGCTTTACGGGTTGTTTTGAACTCGTTGTACGGAATATTATACTCCTGGCATGTATCCTTTACAATCTGCGAAATCTCCGGATAATGCACATGGCTCACCTTCGGGAACAGATGGTGCTCAATTTGATAGTTCAATCCACCCACAAACCAACGCACCAATAAATTACGCGGGGCAAAGTTGGCGGTTGTCAATACCTGATGAATCGCCCAGTCGTTTTCTATCGTGGTGTCTTCATAGGCTACTTCAAAATGAGCCCCTTCTACCACGTGTGCTAACTGAAACACCAATGCCAAGGTCAAGCCCATAGTAACATGCATGGCTAAAAAACCTACTAACCATGGCCCAACACCTACAAAATAAATGGGCAACAACATAAATACCACCAAGTAATACAATTTGCTAATCCAAAATATAGCTTGCTCCTTCGCATCCACACCCCACATCTTCGTGGTATAAATCGTACGACTCAAATACTTCTGAAAATCCATCAAAAACACCCATGCCAAGGAAGAAATGGCATAAACGCCAAATACATAGATATACTGAATTTTGTGCGCAGGCACCCACTTTTGGGTATTGGCTTGACGCATTATCGGACTCTTCGCAATGTCGTCGTCCACGCCATCAACATTTGTATACGTATGATGAATAATGTTATGCTTCTGCTTCCAAATGAAGGAATTCCCACCCATGATGTTCAAGGAATACCCCATCAAATCGTTCACCCAACTTTTGGTTGAATACGCGCCATGACACGCATCGTGCATGATATTAAAACCAATAGAGGCCAAGGTAGCCCCCAATACAGCACACATCGTTATTAAAGCCCAAACAGGCAATACCGCGTAAAAATAAATAGAACAAAAAAACAAAGCAACCGCCAAGGGCAACAATACCGCCGTTTTCAAATACAATTCAAAATTGCCCGTTTTTCGTTGGTGAGTAGCATTAAAGTATTCATCAACGCGCTGTTTTAACGTAGCGTAAAACGTAGTTTGGTTTTTCTGGAAAGTGACTTTTGCCATAAAATAATAATCAGGTACACAAAGGTAAATCATTATTTTGGGGTATAGAACATGATAAATATCTATACCACATCCAGCTTGAAACCAACTTATCCCCGTTTTTTTTCCACGCGGCTGTGTATAATCTATGGTAGTGGCTTCTTGCCCGAAAAATTACTTTTGTTCACTCCGCAAACCCTATAGAATAAACCAAGCAACCATGGCCACAGAAAAAAATACGAATCAATACGACGAAAGCTCCATCCGGTCGCTCGATTGGCGCGAACACATCCGCCTCCGCCCCGGTATGTATATCGGAAAACTCGGCGATGGCAGCAGTCTCGACGATGGTATTTACGTGTTACTGAAAGAGGTCATCGACAATTGCATCGATGAACACACCATGGGTCACGGTAAATCGGTCGATATTGTGCTCCAACAAGGCACCGCCCGCATCCGCGATTATGGTCGCGGTATTCCTTTAGGCAAAGTGGTGGATGTAGTGAGTAAAATAAACACCGGCGCCAAATACGACAGCAACGTGTTCCAAAAATCGGTGGGCTTGAATGGGGTGGGTACCAAAGCCGTAAACGCCCTCAGCAAATCCTTCACTGTACGAAGCTACCGCGAAGGCAAAATGAAACAAGCCGACTTCGAACGTGGCGAACTCATTAAAGAACATAAAGAGGTGGCCACCACCGAAATGAACGGCACCGAAGTCATCTTCACGCCCGACGATACGGTGTTTAAACATTACAAATACATCGACGAATACATCGAAAACCAACTTTGGAATTATTGCTACCTAAATGCCGGACTCGCCATCAATTTCAATGGCAAAAAATTCTTATCTAAAAACGGGCTACTCGATTTACTCGAACGCAAAACCAATCCCGACGAAATTCGCTACCCCATCGTACACATCAAAGGCAACGATGTGGAAATTGCCTTCACCCACAGCAACGATTACGGCGAAGAATTATATTCCTTCGTAAACGGACAACATACTACCCAAGGGGGCACACACCAACAAGCCTTCCGCGAAGCCTTCGTAAAAACCATTCGCGACTTTTTCAAAAAAGATTACGAAGCCGGCGATATCCGTCAAAGCATCGTGGCGGCCATCAGTGTGCGCGTGGTGGAACCCGTGTTTGAAAGTCAAACCAAAACCAAATTGGGCAGTATCAACATGGATACCAACGGCCCCTCGGTAAAAAGTTTCATGGCCGAATTCCTTGGCCGGGAACTCGACAACTTCTTACACCGCAATCCAACCATTGCCGAACAACTTAAAAAGCGCATCGAACAAAGCGAACACGAACGCAAAGAACTCAGCGGCATTAAAAAAATTGCCAACGAACGCGCCAAAAAAGCCAACCTCCACAACCGCAAACTCCGCGATTGCAAATTCCATTTCGACGAAACCTACGAGGGCAAAAACAAAGCCGACATGGAAATTAAAAAGCTCGAAACGACCCTCTTCATTACCGAAGGCGACAGTGCGAGCGGTTCCATCACCAAATCGCGCAATGTGGAAACCCAAGCCGTTTTCAGTTTGAAAGGGAAACCGCTCAACTGCTATGGCATGAGCAAAAAAATAGTGTACGAGAACGAAGAAATGAATCTCCTTCAACATGCCCTGAACATTGAACAAGGCATTGAAGACCTGCGCTATAACAACATCGTAATTGCTACCGATGCCGATGTGGATGGCATGCACATTCGTTTGCTCATTATGACCTTCTTCCTCC
>JBIKQE010000178.1:0-4876 GCA_044349815.1 Chitinophagaceae bacterium
TTTTGCTCTGTTATCTTTTACTAGATATTCGAACGTTGTGATGATGATTTGTTTGTACTTGTCATTCTTTAGGAGTCTGTTCCAATTTAAAATAGTAATGGTAAGAAACTCCGGATAGGTTTCGGGTGGGTTATTCATGGTTATTTTTTTTCAAAAATAATAATTTGTTTGCTACTTATTAGTCTTGTTGGTGAAAACACCAACAAGGGCTGTGGGCGGGAACTTGTTTGGAGACATTAGTCTTGTTGGTGAAAACACCAACAAGGGCTGTGGATGGGAACTTGTTTGGTGGTAATTGTCTTGTTGGTGAAAACACCAACAAGGGCTGTGGACGGGAACTTGTTTGGTGGTAATTGTCTTGTTGGTGAAAACACTAACAAGGGCTGTGGACGGGAACTTGTTTGTATGTATTTTTCTTGTTGGTGAAAACACCAACAAGGGCTGTGGACGGGAACTTGTTTGGCGGTATTTTTCTTGTTGGTGAAAACACCAACAAGGGCTGTGGAAAGTCTTCTACCTATTGTCTTGTTGGTGAAAACACCAACAAGGGCTGCGGAAACATTTTGGCTATTCACCAACAAGGGCGGGATGGCTGATGATTGTTCGCAGCGATGAGGAATAGCCGCGATTGCAGCCGGCTACCTTGTAGCGGCGTAAAGCGCGACGGGTGCTGAATAAAGTTCCTTCGTTGCGCTTCGAAAAAAAATTCTTTGAATGAATTATTGCAGCACGAGTTCGTGGAAGAGGCTTACGAATTCGGCTACGGGGACTTGCTCGGCACGGCGATTGAAGCGTTCGTCTTGTATCATTTCGGTGGGCACAAAACCTTTTAAACAGTTGCGTAAGGTTTTGCGTTTCTGACTGAACGCTTGTTTCACGAAGGTTTTGAATTTCTTTTCGTCGCCCTGAAACAAGGGTTGTTCGCGACGCGTTAAGCGAATTACGCCCGACATTACATTCGGTGGTGGTGTGAAGCACGTGGGCGGCACATCAAATAAGTATTCGGTGGTATAATAACATTGCGTGAGCACGCTCAATATGCCAAAATCTTTTTTGCCGTGGGGCGATGCAATGCGTTGCGCTACTTCTTTTTGAAACATCCCCACCATGATGGGAATGCTTGCTTGCCATTCAATAACACGGAAAACAATTTGCGATGAAATGTTATACGGCAAATTGCCAATCAATAAAAATTCACCATCGAAGGGCTTGGGGATGTGTAGGCAATCGCCGTGAATGATTTTGCCTTCTAAGGCCTTAAATGTTTTGATTAAATACGCCACCTTTTCTTCGTCGAGCTCCACACAACGAAAATCGGGGTATCCTTGTTGCAACAACAAACGTGTAATGGCACCGGCGCCCGGACCAATTTCCAACACAGGTAAATTGATATTGGGTAAGGCCGACACAATGTGGTTACACACCACTTGGTCGTGCAAAAAATGTTGTCCCAACGATTTTTTAAGGGTGTATTCCATGCGGTGTAAAGGTACGCGACTTACGGAATGAAGTTGATTTTTTTGCGGACAATATACGCGTGGTAAAAATACAAACACGCAATACTGCGGCGGGGCGCAAAGCGTTCAATGTATTCACGCGTTTGATCGTTGTTTATTTTTTCATTATCGAACGCTTCGCGCGAAACGCTGTTGATGAGGGCTACATCAAAATCCGGATACACATCTACACGGTTCAAGGCATCGAGCAAAAAAATATTCGCACTCCAGTGGCCAATACCTTTTAGCGACATCAGTTTTTCTTTGGCGGCTTCGTTGCTTAAGGTTTCTAATGACGTAAAAAAATTGGGTTCGGCTATTTCGCGTTCGGCAAGAATACGTAAGTAATTTGTTTTTTGTTTGGTGATGCCACAGGCTCGAATAACATCATCGTTCAGTTTCAGCCAGGCGGCGGCGTTGAATTCAGGTATATGTTCGCGCAAGCGCGCCACACAAGCATTGGCCGATGCCAAGGAAACTTGTTGTTCAATAATGGTTTTGGCTAAGGCTTCGAATGTATTACCGCGACTCCAATAAGGTGGGTAACCATAAGCATCGTGTATAGTGGCAATCACATCGTGCTCTTTGCGTAACGCATTGCAATGCCGTTTGAAATTCTGTTCCGAATAGGTTTCCATAAGGCCTTATTTACCTGGTAGCAAAAGCGTGTATTCGCGTTGCTTGGCATTGGTGAAGGTATTGTTGCGCAACCACGGATTTAGCATTTTCAAGGTTTTGTAATCGGTGCCTTTGTTTTTGGCAAATTGCACTAAATCGCCAATACCGAAGGTGATAGTGGTTCGTTCCACATGGAGTGGTTTGTACACATCATCGTCTTGCAGAAAAAATCCGGCCGCTTTGGGGTTCGATAATATTTGTTTCAAGGCCGCAATCCGAAAAATGTATCGCATGGTTTCTTCGGGCAAGAGGAGTTTGTAAAAACTGCTTTCGCCTTGTTTGGTCATGGCACCATTGAAGCCCCCCATACCACAATTATACGACGCTGCGGCGGCCGTCCAATTGCCGAATTTGTTGTACGCATCTTTCAAATATTTACACGCCGCATCGGTGGCTTTTTCGGCGTTGTAACGTTCATCCACTTCGTGGTCGATATAGAGTCCGTATTGGGGTGCCGTACCCGACATAAACTGCCAGAAGCCTACCGCGCCGGCTTTTGAAATTTGGTTTTGTAAGGCGCTTTCGGCAATGCATAAATACTTAAAATCGTCGGGTACATTATTAGCTTTCAACCGTTCTTCAATCATAGGCAACCAACGTGCCATGAGTTTGATGATGTAAGCTGTACTTCCCTGCATATAAGTATTCACCAAGAGTTCGCGGTCGAAACGCTCCCGAATATCCCAAACTTCGAGGGGCATTTTTTCGCCAAACAAGTCGAAGGTTTTGGGTACATCGGGGGTGGTAACGCGTAAAGGCATCGATTGGGTAATTACGATGGTTTCGCCGGCCGCCGATTTTGGTTTTTCGAGAGACGTTTCTTTATCGGGCCCCACATAGCGTGGATTATATTGTTGGGCAAAAGCAAGAGGGGATGCCAACAGCAATAGGCATAACCCGAATATATTTTTCATAGGCGATTTATTCAATCGGTTTTTTCTTTTTGTAAATAGGTACGGTACTGCAGGGTTCGCCGTACATGATGCTTTTAGCCACTGGTCGTAATTTGAACGTGATGGCGGTATACGCCGCATCGGGAATGGGCACATCACCACAGCCTTTAATCACCACTCGTTCATCGGCGTAAGGCGTTGTGTCGAGTTGCGCAATGGCCTCCACCATCCAATGGGTGCGGGCGGTATCTTCGGTGCCTTGAAATACGGCTTGGGCAACGGCTTGCAAATATTGTGCCGCCAACATAAAGGCCCACACCGGAATGATGGCATCCACACTGCAAGTTATTACGACGTTTTTATTTTCATACACCGACCAATCGTGCGCCAATAAGGCCGCACGGTAATCTTTTTCTTTTAAAATCATTTCCATGAACAGAAATGGTTTTAAATCGAATACGGCTATGTTGTTCGGAACAAATTGCTCGAGATTGAGGGTAATGATGCCGCTTTCGGCTACTTTATTCACTATGGGCTCCATGGTGGCAAAAGTACTCGATTTGAAGAGGCTTCGCTATAAAAAAATGATAAAATAGCATCGTATTCCTTCTACAGTCTTCGACAATGCGAGTCTAATTTTCGTGTATATTTGACACTATGCGAAATTTCGTTCCGGCTTTTTTGTGCTTTGCGATGTTGTTCCAGCACCCTATAATGAAAGCTCAAATCAATTCAACGTTTACGGAGTCGATTATACCGATTAGCGATTCGGCTACGGGTAAAGTGATGTTCTCGGTGAACAATTTGAACTATCTCCGCAATTACGAGTATATGAGTCCCATTCAATATGGGTATACCTTGTTGGGTTCACAGCTCAGTACGCAAATGGCCATTCAGCCAACACCCTTTATGAGGGTTCAAGCGGGCTTGTTGATGCAACACGAATTTGGTTCCGACGGTTTGCAACGGGTTGAACCCATCTTGAGTATGAAGCTGAGTAAAAAAGGCTACAGTTTTATTTTCGGAAACTTGGAAGGGAATGTGGCGCATCGTTTATATGAACCCTTGTACAATTACGAACGCCTCATTACCCATCCCATCGAAAATGGATTTCAGTTTAAAACGCATCACGCCAATTCGTGGTCCGATACCTGGATTCAGTGGGAGTATCGGCAACGGGCCGGAGTCATGGAACAAGAGCGTTTAACAGCAGGACATTCATCGGAGTGGACGGTGATTAAGCGGCACAATTGGCAAATACAGTTTAAACCACAAGGCTTGATTCATCATCGGGGTGGACAGTTGAGTCCAACGAAAATGAATGTACAATCGTTGTTGCAACTTGGTTTAGGAGCTCGCCTACAACAGCATCTCCATGGCGTGGTTCGCTCGTGGTGGTTCGAACCGGCGTATTTTATTTACAACGATTTGTCGAATACTAAAGAATTGCCCTTCAACACCGGTAAAGGCATTTACATCAATGCCGGACTTCAAACCAAATGGCCGGTGTCGGTGTCGGCGGGCTATTGGCAAGGCCATCAATTTTTATCGGGCCGAGGTGGCTGGTTGTTTGCGTCGCAAGCCTCGCCCTTTGGGAAACCCGGCTATGTGGAAGCACATCGTGAATTGTTGATGTTGCGGGTATTATATCAACAAACCTTGATTAAAGGATTGAATATGGATATTCGCTTTGAACCCTATTACGATTTGCAACAGCAACGATTAGAATATGCCTACTCCTTGTTTTTGACTTACAAGTTTGATTTTAAACTCGCTAAGATGTATTTGGAAATGCCGGGGAAACCAAAA
>JBIKQE010000179.1:0-4874 GCA_044349815.1 Chitinophagaceae bacterium
TGTTGGAACTGTTGTATCCACCTACTATAAACGCACAATCGGCCTTGGTAGCCAGCATGCCTTGAACGGCTTGTTGATTATCTAACGTGGCATAACACAAGGTGTCGCGGGTGTCGGCAAACCGTTCTGCTATCTTGTCGGACGTTAATTCGTAAAAACCAATCAATACTTGTTTTAAGTAATCGGCTATTGCTTGTGTATCGCTAGCTAACATCGTGGTTTGATTCACAACACCAATGCGTTCTAAATCGGTTTCCGGATTAAAACCCGCTGAATATCGACCTTTAAACGTTTCATAAAACGCAGTGGCCGACTTTTCCTTTCTTAAAAAAGGGGCTAGTAATTCAGCCTCAGCCATGTCGTTAATAACCAACGAAGGAGCACCGGCACTGCTGTGCGAGAAGGTGGCTCGTGTTTCTTCGTGTTTGGGTTTGCCGTGAATAATGATGCTATAGCCTTTTTGCCCTATTTGTTGCGAGCGGTTCCATACTTTTTCTACAAATGGGCACGTGGTATTGTATTGCAAAGGGTCAATCCCTATGGCCCGAAGCCGCTCTTCGGTTTCTAAGGTAGTACCAAAGGCAGGTACAATCACACAATCGTTGGCAGTAAGTTCCATCCAATCGATGTAGGGCTTGCCTAAGGTATCGAAAATGAATTGTACACCATGGGCTTGTAAATCCTGATTTACTTGGGGGTTGTGTATCATTTCACTCAACAAGAAGATTCGTTTGCCGGGGTTTTCCTGTACCGTGCGAAAGGCAATTTCTATTGCATTTTCAACCCCGTAGCAAAATCCAAAATGCCGCGCTAAATACACTTTAAAGAGGCCGAAATCCAATAGGGTAGGGCTAAAATCTTTTTTTAGCTTATCGGCTTGTTTGCGGACTTGTTTAACGGTCTGTATCAGCGGACTACGATAAAAATCGGGTATTTCGAATGTCTTCATGAAAATTGATTGACGAAAGAAAATCAGTATAGCAGGTATTTGGATTCAAATGCCCACTTGGGCAAAGGTATTTATTAATTTCGTACATTTGTAAGACGTAAATTGATACACAATATGAAGACAATCCATGGGATGCTATGCTTGAGTTTGACCTTGTTCAGTTTGGGACTCCAAGCGCAAGATGGCGAGAAAGGAATAAGAGCCGGAGAAGCAAACCGAGCTAACATACAAGGCCAATTTCTTGGTTCAGGAACACTGCTTTCCGACGATGTTACGTTGATGCCCGAGCTCACGCATCGCATTTCTAAAAACGAATCGGAAGACCAAGAGGCATTAGAGGAATTGAAAAAAGAGTTGAACAAGCAAAAAATGGCCGCCATTGCTGCCGGTAACTCCAACGAAACGGTTAAAAAAACACGCACCCCATCGCCCATTGTGGCTACTGGGTATAATGCATTGGGGAATCAGGGAACACCGTCGGACAATACCATTGCGGTTAATAAAAACAACCAAATTATTTGTGTGGTCAATAGTAGTCTACGCACTTACAATGCTACTACAGGGGCTTCCTTAGCCGCCGTTAAAGGATTGGCTTCGTTCTTTACTAATTTATCGAACAGTACACTGGCCAGTACCACGTTGTGCGATCCGAAAGTGATTTTTGACCCGCAAATTGAAAAGTTTATTTTGTTTGCTCAAACCTGCGAAGGGAACTCGTCGAGTAGTCAGTTATTATTAGCCTTCTCTCAAACATCCGACCCTACCGGCCTTTGGAATTTATATGGTTTTACAGGCAATCCATCAAGCAGTATAGGTCAAAACGTTTGGTTCGATTATCCCAAAATTGGCGTTTCGAATAGCGATGTTTTTGTATCGGGAAATCTATTTAACGACAACATGAATTATGTTCAATCGGTATTTTATCAAATCAATAAAATTAAATGTTTTGCCGGTCAATCCTTAACAAATGCCGATGCCATCATATGGTACAATATCTCGAACGATCCGTTTACGATGGTCCCTATGACGAACGGTCAATCCGGCGGCTATGGCAACAACATGTATTTGGTTTCCACCAACGAAGGTTTTTTAGGGAATTATTTAAACGTGTATGAAGTAAGCAGTGCCGTAACGGCCAATCCACAACTCACGGTTCAATTGGTGCCTGCCGATTCAATATCCTCGCCAGGCAATGCGGTGCAGAATGGTTCGGCAACTCAATTGGAAACGGGTGATAGTCGTGGTATGGATGGATTTTATTTAAATGGCACTCTTCATTATGTTCATCATGTGAATGTTGGTGCAGGGTTCTGTGGCGTTAATTATGCTCGTTTAACCAAAAGTGGTTCAAATTGGACCTTGAAGAAGCGTATAATCAAAGCCCCATCAAAAGAGTATGCTTTCCCTTCCGTACAATCGGCCGGGACAACAAGCGCCGATCAATCGGCTTTTGTTAGTTTCAATTTTTCATCCTCAACCGATTTTCCTGGAATGAATTGTGTTTACGTGGATCACGATTTTAATGTGTCTTCACCAACAATCATTAAAGCTGGTACGGGTTATGCTAGTGTACTACCATCGGGTGGTGTTACTCGTTGGGGCGATTACACCGGTTTGTCGCGTATACAAAATTCCAATCCGCCAGCCGCTTGGGCTTTCGGTATGTTTGGTAATACCAATCATACTTGGACAAACTATTTTGCCAAAATTACGTCGCAAGGTTGGGTGCTTTCCAATGAAGGGGCTGTGGTTCCTAATGAGGAGGTTACAGTTTATCCGAACCCGGTTAAAGACGATTTCTTCAGTATGGAATTAAAGCTCAATGAATCGGGCAAGGTGGATGTTGTACTCACCGACTTGCAAGGTCGTTTTGTGCGTACTATTTTAGCCGACGCAGTAGCCAATGAAGGTGAAAATGTGTTTACATTCAATAAAGGAGCCTTAGCACCCGGTACTTATTTTTTGCAAGTATCACTCAACAAAAAAATTATACGCAATGAAAAATTATTGGTTGCCCAGCCTTAGTCTGTTTTCGCTTGCACTGTTGCTTTGTACAATACCCACATCGGCAATGGCACAAAAAAAGAAAAAGAAGAAAACACCGGCCAAAACGGCTCAAACAGGAACTTGGGTAGTACCTGCTCCCGGTGTTCGCGATAAAGCGGCTTTGGATGCACAAAAACAACAAGCCGACAAACTTAAAAAAGCATCAATGCCTTGGGCAGTGTCATTTATAAGTATTGGAGAAGGCATCGATTTAAAAGCGGAAAAGAAGTTTTTAGAATTGCATCAATCGTTTACAATGAATGGCTGTGAATTGTTTTTAGATAAAACAGCAAAAGGTCGTGAAGGTGAACGAGATTATTGCGTTAGCTCCGCCAATAGCGATTGTATGATAAAGTTTCGCGAAGCGGTAGATAAAATGATTGCCGGCAACCGATTGATTTTAATATTAGACGAACAACCTTGTAAATAAAGAATATGGATACACTTACTTTTCCTGTGCAGTTTTCCGATGGGGCTGTTATGGAGTTGAAACGATTGCGTGATTTGGAACAAGATAAACCGTTCTTGCGTGTAGGCGTTAAAGGGGGTGGTTGCAGCGGCATGACCTATGTATTGGAATACGACGATAAACAAGCAGATGATGTTGAATTTGTAATAGATGGCATAAACGTTGTTATGAATCCTGGGCACGAATTATACCTTCATGGCATGACGGTTGAATTTGAAGGAGGTTTGAATAGTCGTGGATTTACCTTTAAAAATCCCAATGCATCGTCCACTTGCGGTTGTGGTACTAGTTTTGCCGTATAAGCCTGCATAATGAATTAAAAAAAGCCCCTTCTTGAGGGGCTTTTTTATTTTGATTAGGTTTGGAATTATAAACTGCGGGCAATCATTTCGGCTAAATCCAATACTTCAATTTGTTCTTCTTTTTCTTTGTTTTTAATGCCATCAGTAAGCATGGTTAAACAAAATGGGCAATTAGAAGCAACGGCCGATGCGCCACTTTCAATTACTTCTTGGGTACGCTCCCAATTGATACGGGTGTTGCCCGGTTCGTCCTCTTTAAACATTTGCGCACCACCGGCGCCACAACATAAGCCATTGGTCCGACAACGTTTCATTTCAACCAATTCAGCATCGAGGGCTTGCAATACCTCGCGTGGGGCCTCATAAACACCATTCGCACGACCTAAGTAACAACTGTCGTGATAAGTGATTTTTTTACCTTTAAAGGTGCCACCACCTTGAAGTACAAGCTTTCCTTCTTTTATTAATTCTTGCAAATAAACAGCATGCGATACTACTTCGTAATGACCGCCTAAGGCAGGGTATTCATTTTTCAAGGTGTTAAAACAATGCGGACAGGTGGTTACAATGCGTTTAACGGCATACATATTCATGGTTTGAATATTGTTATAAGCCATCATTTGAAATAGGAACTCGTTGCCGGCTCGTCGTGCAGGATCGCCAGTACACATTTCTTCTTTGCCGAGAATAGCAAATTGTATACCAACATGGTTTAAAATACTCACGAAGGCTTTCGTTACTTTTTGGGCTCGTTGGTCGAAACTGCCGGCGCAACCAACCCAAAATAAAATTTCGGGAGTTTCGGCATTGGCTTGATAGTCGGCGTATGTTTTTACTTGCATTGTTTTGTTTTTTAATTATTAACCCAAGCGTCGCGGTCGTCGGGACTGAATTTCCATGGGGCCATATTGTTTTCAATATTGCCAAACATCATGTTCCATTCTTGAGGTGAATTGCTTTCTTCCATTACCAAGTTACGGCGCAACTGTAAAATGATATCCAACGGTGAAATACCCACCGGACATTCTTCCACGCAGGCATTGCATGTAGTGCATGCACGCAATTCTTCTACGGTAATGTAATCGTGCAGTAATGTTTTGTTTGAGGG
>JBIKQE010000180.1:0-4863 GCA_044349815.1 Chitinophagaceae bacterium
CCCGTTTGATTGTTCACCAAACTCATCGACAAAGAAATTCCCACCAATTGTGTGGGTGGGAATTCAATTATTTCAGGATGTAACAACATATTACTTAACCCGCATCGTCAATGTCAGGGTGCCTTGCATCGCTACGGTGCTCGCCCTACGAATCGTTAAGGCGGTACCAAATCGTAATTGATTGTTTTTCAAACTAGCCAATAAACTAATGGGCGAATTCATATTCATATCAAGCGTCGATGCATTTACATCGGGCACCGTATTATTCGATACAAATTGCGTATTCCCCCAATTGCCACCGGCATTGGTTTGTGTTAAAATATTGATTTGCGAAAAATTGCTGATGTTGTTCGTCGCATCGGTATTGCTCAAGGTCAATTGCATGTCTTCAATTTGCACATCATCCACCAAATTCAAATCGTACGAATTACCGGTTTGTCCTTTAATCAACGAATCCACATTGAAATTAAATGTAGGCAACCAAATGGTGTCGGTGCTTCCAACCACAGGCATTACCGGAATGCTCACCGTAATAGGCGCGTTGAAAGTAAAACTCTGTAAAAGCGCTTTGATAATTTTGTTACAGGCGGTGCCTAAAACCAAGATGCCCGCGGCGAGAAGAATGAATTTTTTCGATGTCATAGCCACAAAGGTAATTCGCAAGCCACATATTATTCGCCCTTTTTTTCTCCATGCTCTCGGAATAGTTGGCTAATACGTTCCTGTCGTTTTTGTTGTTGCTCGCGCTTCGGATTGATTTTGTCGAGACATTCCTGCAAGGCCCATTGTACTTCTTTTAAACGAATCGCTTCATCAAAATCCTGCGCTTGCATCGCCCTTTTTTTCCATGCAATAACCGCTAATTCTTGTTGAATCAACAAATTTTCCAATTCAATTAAAAACGTTTCAATGCCGGTATGTTGTTCCATCGCTTTTTTAACAAAGGTCTATCTCCACTCAGACAATCGATGTCGTAGGCATACAAAAAACAGCCCTGCATTCCATGAGCTGCTCCCTGTTTCTGTTTTCCTGCTCCCCGTTTCTGTTCCCTCTCTCTGGCGTGCCCCTCGGGTATTCCCGTTCCCTGTTTGCTGTCCCCGTTTACTGCCCTCGGGTCAGGCTGCTTCGGGGTGTCCGTACCGCCCCGCTGAGGCGGGTCGGCACCGGCTCCTTCGTCGCCGCCCTCCACATCCTTCACGCGGGGTTTCCTTTTTTTTAATCGTCAATCTTCGCCATGTCGCAACAATTTGTGGCAATATATGTTTAGTAATTATAATAATGAAAAACGCGGAAATCATTGCACCTATTCCATTATTTTTTCTTCTTGTCGTAGCCTTTTTGCATCTAACTTTGTAAAAAAAATAAGTATGTCTTTTTTGTCACGCTGCCTTGTTGGGCTAACCATCCTAATTGGTTCTATCCAATCTCTGCCTGCGCAAACGGTTCAATGGATGCGCGGCACAGGCTCGGTCAATACCGACGATTTTTTAAAACCGCAAACCGTACGTACCGATAATGCGGGTAATGTTATAGTCATCGGAACCTTCACCGGCTCCTTCGATTTTAATCCCGCTGTTGCTGTGAACCAATGGACTACAGCTTCCTTGACGGCCACCGATGTGTATATTCAAAAATTTAATTTTGCGGGCAACTTATTGTGGACCGCTGCTTTTCAAGGAAATGGAATCGTTACGGCGCAAGGCTTATACGTAGATGCTGCCGGCGATGTGTATATTTCCGGTTCGTTCGATACGCCCACCGATTTTAATTCTGCACCGGGTATTACCTATACCAATCCCCTCGGATTTAAAGATGCATATGTATGCAAAATCAACAACGCCGGGGTATTTCAATGGGTAAAAACCTTTGGCGATTCGGGAAGTGTTGGTAATGTGTCGGCGGCTAGAATTTGCGGAATTGGCAACGATATTGTAGTATCAGGGAGTTTTGGAAGTACCATCGATTTTAATCCGGGCCCCGCACAAAACAACTTGACGGCCACCAGTTATGCCGATATGTTTTTATTGCGTTTAACCAACAATGGCGATTATGTTTGGGGGCAGTCGATGAGCGGTACCGATTTTGCCGATGTGTATGGCTTGGCCGTTGATGCCTCCAACAACATTTGGCTATCAGGCGAATTTTTAGGAACTATCGATTTTAATCCGAGTCCTGCCATCGATACTTTATCGAGTACCCCATTCAATTCGCATGTTTTTGTAGCCAAATACAATGCCAATGGCGATTACACGTGGGCCGGCTCTATTGGCGGCAACGGCATTGTTGGTAACCGCAGTTTGGCACTCGACCCCGCCGGTAATGTGTATTTAGCCTGCCATTTCAGCGATACCCTCGATGCCAATCCGGGGGCTGGTTCTCAACTGTTTATTGGTCAAGGATTTTTGGATGCGCTGATTATCAAACTGAATAGTTCGGGTATTTACCAATGGGCAGGAAAAATGGGGGGCGCCAGCGACGATATGCTTTCCGATATCATAGTCAAGAACAATATGGTTCATGGTATAGGGTACTTCAGCGATACTGCGGATTTAGATCCCGGGGCTTCTGTCAACCAGTTGATTTCAAACGGCGATTATGATATGTTTTATGTTGCCTTACAAACCAGTGGTCAATTTTTACAAGCCAGAAGAGTTGGGGCAACAAGCACCGATGCCGGGTTCTCGTTGGCATTAAATACAACTAACGAATTGTACATTTTAGGTATTTATACCTTGACGGTCGATTTTAATCCGTCACCCCTCAGTATATTTAATTCCACCTCGCAATCTACCCAAAATGGCGATCAATTTTTAGTAAAATGGATTCTCTGTGCCAATTTACCCTTCACCTCTTTGTCGGCTTCCGATTGCAATAGCTATACATTAAATGGACAAACCTATACGGCCAGTGGTGTTTATACGCAAGTGCTTTCCGGTCCAAATACTTGCGACAGCATTGTGTCGCTCAATTTAACCATTGGAAACAACAATGTGACCATCAACCATGTTCAATGCAATGGGAATTCATATACCTTGAACGGACAAACCTATACCACGCCGGGCACCTACACTCAATTTTATACCAATCAAATTAATTGCGACAGTAATATCACCCTGAATTTAAGTTTTGGGGTACCCTCTTCGGCTACCATTAATGCTAACGCCTGCGATTTTTATTTTCTTGGCAACGATATTTATTTCAACTCGGGTACCTACACGCAAATTATACCCAATGCGAGCGGGTGCGATAGTGTGGTTACGCTCAACCTAACAATCAATAACTCGGTGTATAATTATCAAATGATACAATCGTGTGGGCCTTATGTTTATAATGGACAGTCTATTTCCGTGCCGGGTTATTACAGCTTTTTTTATAGTACTGTTAATGGCTGCGACAGTGTGGAAGAATTCGATTTGACCATTGAATACCCGCAACTTATCAACCAAAATGTAAGCGCCTGTCAACAACATTTTTTCAATGGACAATGGCTAACTAGCTCGGGGGTTTACAATGCGGTGTATATGGGGAGTAATGGTTGCGACAGCACCATCAGTTTAAATTTGACCATCATTGCTCCGAATGTAACCGTTACACAAGCCGGTGCCACTTTAACGGCTGTGCCGAATGCCCAAGCCACTTATCGGTGGATTAATTGCGCTACCAATCAAGCCATTCCCGGGGCTACACAATCTGCCTTTACCGCCACGGCCAATGGCAGTTATGCCGTTATTGTAACGATTAATGGTTGTGCTGATACCTCCTTGTGCAGAACGGTAAGTGGACTCTCTACGTTGGATGTAGAAAATTCATGGCTTGCTAGTCTGTATCCTAATCCGGCTACCCAAGAAGTTTATATTACGTGGCCGGCCAACGGAGAACCAACGCAGTTGGCGGTTTATACTATGTCGGGACAATTGCTATACCAAGCGAAAAACCTGAGGGAAAATACTCATCGAGTGGCCACAGAACAATGGGCGCCCGGGGTTTACCTTGTTTATCTCGAACAAGCGGGCAAACGCAGCGTGCTGAAACTGAAGAAAGAGAATTAATTCCTTGTAATAAAAAAATCACCGCATTGCGGTGATTTTTTTTATTGGGGTATAGTGCAGTGTATTTTTCAAAAAGGAGTTTAATTTTTAAAGGACAGAAAGGACATAAATTATTTTGTAACCTTTTTTCTGGCTTGATACATTCTTTCGTTGAACCCACCTTGCTTGAGATAAATTTTTTCTAATGCAGCAATCTGATTTTTTAACAAGAAACTGCAAACGCAAATTAGACCGTGCATCACATTGGCAGCTATTTCAAGATTTTCATGTTCGATACCCATTTTAAATGTATCGTAATTTGCATCGGGTATTTTATTTAACGCTGAAAGACGTTTGAAATAGGGGTGGTTATTGTTCCACAATGTATAATGCCTTACACGAATGAAATCTTCATAGTCTAATTTTAATTCTTCCAACGAGGCTCTGGCCACATTCGTTAATTTCAATTCCGTTTCTTTAGAGGTGGCGGACCCCATACTCGCTTCAGCAATGTTTTGTTTGCCGCTTCGAGCCGCTTGTATCATTTGATCGATTGTTCTATCGTATCGATTAAATACACGATGAACAAAATGGTATGTTCCATCGAAAATAATTTCTGCTTTTTGATAGCTTTTTAGTTTTCGATAGGCCCCTTGTTCGGGAAGTAGATTCACAGAATTCATAGATTATAATTTTGAAGCAATTTAATTTGCAATCAGAAGTATAATCGTGTTTAATCAATTATTTTTATTTCTGTCGTTTATGTCCTTTCTTTCCTTTTAACCAATACCCCCGCGTGAAGGATTGAGCCGGCAGCCCCGAGGGAAAATGAGAG
>JBIKQE010000018.1:0-17612 GCA_044349815.1 Chitinophagaceae bacterium
GTAAATGTAGCCATGGCTTCACCTGCCTTCCTAGTTTCTAAGGCATGGGTGCTATCACCTTCCCGAATATCGATATTCGATAACCATTGTGCCTCCGATGATGTGGCATATAATTGCTGATACGTTTTGGTGTAATTGGTTAAAAACTGCTCAACCTCTTTTTGTACTTGCGGATCGAGTGATTGGCAAGCGCTTAATACGAACAAGGCCAAGCATACCATTAATTTTTTCATGCCATTTATTTAATTCGTAAATATATACCAATTCAAGAAGAGTTTGCGCGGTGGCAGGAAGGTATTCCACCTTATACTTGATTTATCAACAAACATGCGAATTCGTGGCGAGGCCATTTATCTTTGTTATACTATGAGGCTGTTACCCATCAAAATCGGTTCTTGGATTGTTTCCATTTTCCCATTATTTATTCATTTCGTTGCGTTGCATACCCAGGCTCAACAATTAATTCCGGCCCCGGTTGAGAGTCGCGGCAATTCCACCATACAAGCGGCTGCCTTGCGCCAGGTATATACCACCAACAAAGAACTTCTCGATGAAATAAATACCTACATCCAATTCAAAAAACAATTAAAACTCCCCGAAGTCCGTTTCAGCGAAACAAATACCCCCCGCATCCTATGTCAAATCAATAAAAAAGCAAACAAAGAAGCCTATCAATTGGATGCCATGAACGATGGCAGTGTGCGCATTATGGGCTCAGAAGCCGGTGTTTTTTATGGTTTAATGAGCTTGTTGCAATTGGAATGTCAACAACGCAATGCCCCTACCCTAACTCTCCCTCAAGTAGACGACCAGCCTGCTTTTTCGTGGCGCGGTATGCACCTCGATGTATCGCGACACTTTTTTCCGGTGTCTTTTATTAAGAAATACATCGACCTCCTCGCCATGTATAAATTCAACACCTTCCATTGGCATCTTACCGACGACCAAGGTTGGCGTATCGAAATAAAGAAATACCCTGCCCTCACCCAAATTGGCGCTAAGCGGAAAGAAACCATGGTGGGAAAATATTTCGAACCGTATGTGGGCGATAACATGCCCGTGAACGGATTCTATACCCAAGAAGAAATTAAAGATGTAGTGCGTTATGCGCAACAACGCCACATCAACATTGTACCTGAAATTGAAATGCCCGGCCATGCGCTAGCCGCCTTAACCGCCTACCCACAATATGCCTGTCAAAAAAATGCCAAAGAAGTGATGACCAAATGGGGCGTTAGCGACGATGTGTTTTGTTGCAACGATAGCACCTTGCGTTTCTTGAAAAATATCCTCACCGAAGTGATGGATTTATTTCCATCGCCATTCATTCATATTGGTGGCGACGAAGTGCCTAAAACCCGCTGGAAAGCCTGCTCAACCTGTCAACGCATTATAACTAAAAATAAACTCAAAGACGAACACGAATTACAAAGCTATTTTATTCGAAAAATAGATGCTTTCATTACCTCCAAAGGAAGAAAGACCATTGGTTGGGACGAGATTTTGGAAGGTGGTTTAGCCCCCGGTGCCGCCGTTATGAGCTGGCGCGGTGTGGATGGCGGCATTGCGGCAGCCAAACAAAAACACCAAGTGGTGATGTCGCCCGGAACGCATTGCTATTTCGATCATTACCAAGGTAATGTGCATCAAGAACCATTGGCTATTGGAGGTTATACCCCAATCGAAAAGGTATACGCTTACGACCCTATTCCCGCATCACTCACCAAAGAAGAAGCCGTTTATATTTTAGGAGCACAAGCCAATGTGTGGACCGAATACATACCCAATTCCAACCACGCCGAATACATGGCCTTCCCGCGTGCATTAGCCTTGAGTGAAGTTTTGTGGACGGGCAAACAACGTCCGGGTTTCGACGATTTTAAAGAACGCTTGCGTTCCCACTTTAGTATGCTCGATACCCTCAAAGTACAATATTCGCCATCGGTGTTTCAAGTTCAAAGCACCCACGAAATCGTTAACGACCGATTGATGGTAAAATTCTTTACCCATTACAACAAAGGCAACATCATAACCCAACAAATTGAAAAAGACGGTTCGGTAGCGAACAACCAAGTTTATGTAAACACCAACGGTTTATTGCTCGATAAAACGGCCGTTTGCCAAGCTTATTACCAAGAACCCGGTGGCTTCCGCGGACCCACCTTCGAAGAAACCTATGCCGTTCATAAAGCCTTAGGAAAATCGCTTAGTGCCAAAACACCTCCTAGCACTTATTACAACACGGGTGGCTTAGCTACCTTGGTAGATGGTTTACGGGCGCGGGCCCCGCGCGACAATCGACAATGGTTGGCCTGGCATAACGAAGACGTTCAACTTACCATCGATTTAAGCAGTGAACAACTCATTAATAATGTATCGCTGTCGATGCACGATGAAATTCAATCGCAAATCTTCTTGCCCGAAAAAATTCAAATTGAAATTGGTACCGACGGCAACGATTTTAGTGTAGTGAAAGAACTCAATCGTCAAGACATCAAAACGAATTTTGAGACCCAACAATTACTGCGTTTCCCCTTCGACAATACGGTGTTTGGAAGACAAGTTCGGGTAACATTATTTTACGATCGGAAGGCGCCTGTTAAACCATGGATGTTTATCAGCGAAGTGGAAGTGGACTAAGCCCCCTATCTTTGCAGCATGATTCCATACGGCACGCATCAAACCCTTAGCTTATTGCGCAACACCTCGGTGGGTGCTTATGTGGGCAATGAAACCTACGAAATTTTACTCCCCGCCAAATGGGTGCCTAACAACCTTTCGATAGGCGATGAACTGCGCGTTTTTATTTACAAAGACGCCGAAAACCGTCCCATTGCAACAACCCTTGAACCCAAAATTACCTTAGGCCATTTTGCTTGTTTGCCGGTAAAAGAAGCCAACGATATTGGCGCATTTTTAGATTGGGGCTTGGAAAAGGATGTCTTTTTACCGCACCGCGAACAAACTCGCAACCTCAAAGCCGGCGACCGTCAAGTAGTGTATTTATACCTCGACGATAAAAGTGAACGGCTCGTAGTTTCAGCGAAAATAAATCGTTTTCTAAGCAAAGAGCCTGCCCTCTTTAAAACCGGCACCGAAGTAGACATTATCCCTTTTGAAACCACGCCCTTGGGCATCAACGTGATAGTGAACCAACAATACAAAGGCTTAATTTATCATAGCGACGTAAAAGGACAAATTCGGTACGGCATCGTGCAGAAAGCCTTTGTGCGCGAAGTGCGCGAAGAAGGCGGCATCGATATCAGCATCGACCCCTTGGGGTTGCAACGTCTTGAAGACGGCGCCGAACGCATCCTCGAGGCCTTACGCAAAAGCAAAGGCTTCTTGGCCCTGCACGACAAATCGTCGGTAGAAGAAATCCAAGAACGTCTGGGCCTCAGCAAAAAAACCTTCAAACGCGCCGTGGGTACCTTACTCAAACAACAACGCATCGTATTAAGCGACGACGGCATCCGCGACAATCAACAGTAATTTTCAGGGGCTGTCGGCAACGTGCTAACTTCAGCTACTATCGGGCTGCTACAGGCTGTCGGTACCCGCCTGCGGCGGGCACTCCCCTTGCGCATCCCGCAGCCTTTGAACGAATGAACATTATTGATCATCAGAGAAGTATTATTGGAGTAATGTATTTGTTTCACCCGCCTTCTGCGGGCTTACAAATGGTGCGTTCAATAACCGTTGTTGTGCTATTGTTGTTTCACCCGCCCAAGGCGGGCTGTGTTCACAACCCAATTGATATGGAAAATGGGAGAAGGCTTTCTATTTCTGCAAACAAAAAAAAGCTGAAGAAAGAATCGGACGATGAATTATAGCCTTGATTGAAGCAGGCTACCCCGTAGCCGCGGAAAGCAAGACGGGTGCAGAGGAAAGAGAATCAGCTTGGCTTCTCTATCCTTTCAAAAACGGATTGTTGTTTTTCTCGAATCCGATGGTGGTGGCCGGTCCGTGCCCACTGTAAACGGTAACGGCATCGGGGAGCGTCAACAATTGTGTGGTGATGCTGTGGATGAGTGTATTGTAATCGCCGCCCGGCAAATCGGTGCGGCCAATACTTTGTTGAAAGAGCACATCACCATCGAGGAGAATCCCCTCTCCTTCGTGGTAAAAACAGATGCTTCCCGGCGAGTGCCCGGGCGTGAAGAGCACCGAAAAGGCCTCTTTGCCAAGCATCACGTGTTCGCCTTCGCGAATATAGCCCGAGGGTTCGGGGACGCTCACAGGGTGCAAACCAAAGCGGCGAGCCGTATCGGCAATATGATCGAACACAATGCGTTCCTTTTCGTGAAAGAGGTATGGAATGGAAAAACGCTCCAAAACAGCCGGAATACCCAACACATGATCGATGTGGCAGTGCGTATTCAGCAAGGCCAAGGGCTGTAACCGATGCATTTCGATGTACTGAAACACCATGTCGAACTCCTCGGGAAAATACATGCCCGGGTCAACAATGAATGCTTGCTTTTCGTCGTTATATACCAAGTAAGTATTTTCTTGAAAAGGGTTGCAGGTGAACGTTTTAACGTGAAGGCTCGACATAAGACGCAAAATTACATTTTTTGTGGCGTTTTCAGGAACATATCGAACATATAAACGCAATTTTCGTTACTTTTATACGCACAATGAAGAAGGCAATCCTTATCCGTTTTCTGTTGATTATTGCGGGCAGCATGCTGTTGCCTCGGGCAGCATCGGCCCAAGCCTCGTGGGAGATGTTCGGACAAAACCGCGTTCAGTACCGCACCTTTGAGTGGCATTATTTAGATACCACCCATTTTCGTGTATTTTATTATGGCCAAGGCAAAGCCAATGCCCAATATATTGCGGGCATTGCCGAATACGAATTGAACCATTTAGTGTACATGATGGGCGGGCGCTTGAATAAAAAAATCAACGTGGTATTGTACAACCACTTTGGTGAATACCGCCAAACCAATATTGGGTTGCAAGCCCAAAGCATTAATGTTGCCAATGGCGGAAAATTAGATGTGGTGGGCGATAATATGCCTGTTTACTACAATGGCGACCATAACCATTTGAAACGACAAGTGTTTAAAGGCATCGCCACTGTAATTAAAAACAATATGTTGTTTGGCGACAATGTAAAAGATATGGTGAAGAACGCCGTTAAAATGAACTTGCCCGAATGGTATACCGAAGGGTATGTTCAGTTTATTGCCGAAGATTGGGACGCTGAAAAACAACACGATATTGAAACGCGTATTTTATATAAACGCAAAAGGAAGTTTATAGACCTGGCTTTGTCTAACCCGGCCTTGGTAGGCCATTCGTTTTGGCATTTTATGGCCACTCAGTACGGCGAAAACACCTTGTCGAATTTGTTGTATTTAACCCGTTACCGCAAAGGTGTGAACGAGGCACTTGAAAGTGTATTGCAAAAACCGGCCAAGGTGGTTTATTCCGAATGGGAAGCGTATTACAGCAAACGATTGTTTCAGCATAGCGATAACGACACCCTTGAAAACAGACAGTTCTTAACTGAATTTCCGGCGAAACGCGATACACGCTATTCGCAATTCATTGTATCGCCGAAGGGAAAAGAAATTGCATGGGTGGAACAAAAAGAAGGCTTGTTCAAGGTGATGTTGATGAACACCGACTATAAAAAAACAGCCGTGGTATTGGAAGGAGGGAGTAGAATAAACCAAGAATTGAGCGATCCCGATTATCCCTTGTTGTGTTGGAGCCCTAGCGGACAAAAAATAGCGATGATTTTTCAGAAGAAGAATCAGTTGATATTACGAATTCAAACTGTTGGCAAAGGACGCACGTATAACAAAGTGATACCGGGCAATCGGGTAGATCGGATTACGGGCATTAGTTTTATGCTCGACGAAAATAACTTGGCCGTAACCGCCATTCGGAAGGGCCAAAGCGATTTGTATAAACTCTCGGTATTGAATGCTCGTTTAGAACCCATTAGTTTCGATTTATTCGACGATAAAGGTCCGGCTTATTTGCAAAACGAAATCGGTACGGGCATTTTATTTTCATCGAACCGAACCGAATCGTATTTGCAAAATAGTCGGGATGGCGATGTATTAAACCCTACGTTTCAATTGTATTTATACCGTCCGTCGCATGGAAATAATTTAATTCCATTGAGTTATAAAGAAACCGCCTTGCAACAACCCATGCAATGGGGGAAGGATGCGGTGGCCTATATTGCCGATGTAAATCGCCAACCGGTGCGGAAAGTAGTGCGCATGGTTCGTGGTGGCTTGCACGATACCATTGAATCGTATGCATCCCCTTTGTTTGGCCGGCATTTGGTAGCTCAACAATATGTGCATCAACGAGCCATGGTGGCCGAGGTGGTGAATGAAAATAATACATTCAAAATTTTCTATACCCCCATCGATAGCATGTTGGCAGCCGAAGCTCGATACAGGCATTTGGTGCCCGATGTATTGCCATCAGACAGTGCTAACACCGAAACACCCGTGGCCCCTTTGGTGGAATATGCTACGCCGTTTCAGGTTGGCCAATCGCCCTCACTCGATGATGTATTTGCCCCCAAGAAAAACAACCGAAAACAATATGCCCTATACCAAGGTAGCTTGAGGAAAGTAAAAGGCTTGAATTACAAACCGAGCTTCAATGCCAGTTTTGTACAAACAAGTTTAGACAATACCTTATTGTTTACTCGCTATCAACCCTACGATTACAGTGCGGGTTCGTATACCAATCCTCCCTTATCGGCCTTTGCCACGGCTTCTATGACCGATGTGATGGAGGATTATAAAATTACAGCGGGCACCCGTTTAGGCTTCGACCTATCGTCGTTGAATTATTTTTTTCAATTTAATAATTATCGTCGTCGAGCCGATTGGGGCTTTACCTATTTCCACAGTGGCAACCGCAACGAATACGACCAGCGTAATATGGCACCTCCCTATTATTCGCCCTACCCCGTTGTTGGTAAAGTAAAACTCGATTACTTTCAAGCGCATTGGAACTGGCCCTTCGATATGCAACAAAGTATCCGTATACAAAGTGGTATTCGTTACGATCGTATACATTTGTTGGCCAACGACCAATACAGCTTAGGCATACCTAACGACCGCAATGCGTGGTCGGTTAGTAGGGTTGAATATGTTTACGATAATAGTCTTTCGCCTTTAATTAATATTTGGAAAGGCTCGCGTGCCAAATTTTTTGCCGAATACCAATACCGATTTACCAATGGCAGCAAAGGCTTTTACAACCTTGGCTATGATGCCCGTAACTACACCACCTTGTACAAAAACATCATTTTAGCTTCGCGCATTGCCGGGGCTCACAGTTTTGGGAATGCTAAAATTTTATATTTCTTAGGTGGTGTAGATAACGATTTGAATCCACAGCAAGACAATAACACGTTAATTAGTCGCAACGACAATTACGCATTCCAATCGTTGGCTACAAATATGCGAGGCTACCGACAAGGGAACCGAAATGGGAACAGCTTTTTAGTGATTAACGAAGAAATTCGAATTCCTATTTACAATACCTTTTTTAAGAAACCCATTAAATCGGCCTTCCTGCGCGATATGCAATTGATTGCGTTTACCGATATTGGTAGTGCATGGCGTGGTATTTTACCTAATTCAGACAATATTCAAACGTCGAATTTTGTGCAAGACCCGAATTCGCCGGTGACGGTATTTATAGAAAACAAACAAAACGATTTTTGTTGGGGCTTTGGAACAGGGTTACGTACCCATGTACTGGGTTACTTCCTTCGCTGCGATTTTGCATGGAATATTGAAGGAAACAGAAAGCCTCAAATTTACTTATCGATGGCCACCGATTTTTAAACGCTACTACCCACAAGTGAAACACCTACCCTTCGTTTTTTTCTTGTTCGTAACCAATTTGTGTTCAACATGGTTGATTAAAGCACAAACAGGTGGGGCATTAACCTTGCAAGGACAAATTAGCGATGCAGTTACCAACGAACCGATATCGTTTGCTACCATTTATTTTGAAGGCACATCGGTGGGTGTAAAAGCCGATATAGACGGTCGGTTTAAATTGTACACCCCCAAACGTCCGAAAGACACCCTCACCATTTCGTCGATTGGGTATGCCACTTGCCGAATTTATTTAGATACCCTCAAACAATTCAGTGCACTAAAAATTGAGTTGATGCGGGGCAATATCACCATGCGCGATTTTGTGATAACGGTGGACAAAAATCCTGCCTTAAAACTAATGAAGAAAGCTATTGCGAATAAAAACAGCAATAACTACGACAAAGCCGATGCTTATCAATACGAAGTGTATAACAAACTTGAACTCGATTTCAACAAAATTCCTAAGAAGGCCTTCAGTTCGCAAATCTTATTAAAAGACTTTTCATTCATTCAATCGTTCATCGATACAAGCTCCGAAGACAAGCCTTTCTTGCCCATGTTTTTAACCGAAACCATATCGGATTTTTATTATCAACGAAAACCCAAACGGACTCACGAAATCATTAAAGGTTCGCGCATGTCGGGCTACGAAAATAAAAGCGTACAGAAGTTATTGGGCGGCATGTACCAAAATGTCAATATTTACGATAATAGCATTCCCATTTTCAGCGTGCAATTTGTGAGTCCGCTGGCATTGAATGCCCCCAATTTTTACAACTTTACCTTAACCGACACGCAAGTTATTCATAACAAATTATGTTATCAGGTGGCCTTTTCGCCCAAGCGCGAAGGAGAACATACCTTTTATGGCGACATCTGGATTCACGACACCGATTACGCCGTTCAAAAAATCAATTTATTGGTTACAAAAGATCAACAAATTAATTGGGTGAGTAAAGTAACCTTGATGCAAGAATTCAACTGCTTTGAGGATACCCTTTGGTTTTTACAAAAAGATAAATTCTTTGTTGATTTCGTTGCTCCACAAGGCGAAAAGCTAGCCGGTTTTATTGGACGAAAAACCACCACCTATCGCAACATTGTTGTGAACGACCCCAATACAATTTTGTATTTAGATGCCCGCAAAAACACCGCCGATATTGAAACCATTCCCGAGGCATTAGACCGCAACGAGGATTATTGGAACAGTGTTCGACACGAAACCCTCAGTAAAAACGAACAACAAATATATCGGATGATTGATACCATTCAACAAATGCCGGTATATAAAAAATATTACAACCGATTATACTTTTTAGGCACCGGCATTAAAGAAGTAGGCCCCTTGGAATTAGGTTCGATTTATAATTTAATCAGTGCCAATCCGGTAGAAGAATTACGCATTCGTTTTACCTTGGGCACCACCCCCAAGTTGTTCAAAGATGTTTACTTGAATGGCTATATAGCCTACGGCCAAAAAGACCAACGATGGAAATACAAAGCATCGGCCTTGTGGTTATTGAAACGCGAACCGCGCAGTTTTTTATATGCCGAAATAAAACACGATTTAGACAATACCGTAAGCTCGTATTACGAAGGCGGCTCGCTCGATAATATATTCAGTTTCTTAGGCCGCAGACCGGGTATTCCTTGGAAATTAGCCTTTGTAGACAAGCAACGCCTGGAGTATGCCATTTCGAATCATCATGGGTTTCGCTTTATGCTATCGGCCGAAAACCGACGTTATACCCCGTACACACCCTTACCGGCCGAAGGTATTTTTACCAACCGGTTCGGCGTACCCGCAAACTCCGTTAAAAGCAATGAGCTGGGTTTAGAAATTCGCTATTGTTATAAAGAACAATTTGTGGAAGGGAATTATTATCGCACGAGTCTCGGTTCCACCTACCCCCTCATTAAATTCTATGCCGGACAAGGTTTCAAAAATGTATTGCGGGGCGATTACACCTTTACCCGCATGCGCTTAACCATCAGCGATTTTCAACCCATGGGCAATTGGGGTGGATTATACTACACCGTGTTTGGCGGCAAAACATGGGGCACCCTTCCTTATAACTTGCTCGAAATTATGCCGGGCAACGAATTTTACTATGGTAATCGCTACGCCTTCAATATGATGATGCGGTACGAATACCTCAGCGATTTATATACAGGCGCCTTTGTGGAACACAGTTTAGGAGCCTTCTTTTTCAAATACATTCCTTACATCCGCGATACCCGTATACGCACCTTTTGGAATGCCAAAGCTGTTTATGGCCGCCTCTCGCCCGAGAATGAAATACTAAACTTAAATTCCAACTATCCCTTTCAAAGTTTAGCCAGAGCCCCTTATGTGGAATTAGGCACCGGCATCGAAAACATCTTCCGCTTCTTACGTATCGATGTCGTTTACAGGGCTTTCCCAACAGGCGTTCGTCAAGATTCACCCATAAAACGCGTAGGTTTTTTTGGCAGTGCTAAATTCGATTTCTAAAACACAATTGTTGAACACATAAAAAAACGCCTCACAAAAAGCGAGGCGTTTTTACATAAACTAAGGTTGAAATTATTTCTTACCCTTTTCAGCGTTAGCTTCTTGCTTGAGCGCACGTGTAATAACAACGGCGGCAACAGGAATACGCTTGTGATGTAAGATTTCGGTGTTTTCCACTTTGATATCTTCGATACGCAAGTTCTTACCAATTTCCAAATCGGTGATGTCCACTTCAATGGCTTCTTTCAAATTTTCAGGTTGCGTACGAATATTGATGGTATTCATTTTAACCACAAAACGACCACCCGCTTTAACACCCACCGATGTACCGGTGAAACGTAAAGGAACAGTAGCGTTAATACGGCGACCCGATACCAACTCCATGAAGTCGATATGTGTCACCTCGTCGGTAATTTTATCCATTTGCAAATCTTTCAAAATGCAATTGTATGTCTTACCATCTACGGTAATAATAGCTTGCTTAAACTCGGGCGTGTAAACAATGCTTTTTAATTCTTTGTGCGTTGTTGTAAAATGTATAGTGCTAGACCCACCATAAATTACACAAGGCACTTTCCCCTCAGCTCGAACGTGGCGGGATGCTTTTTTGCCAAATTCGCTTCTGAGTTGTCCTTCAATTGTAACTTGTTTCATAAAATTTCGCTGTTATAGACGCGGCTGTCTTTTAATTTGGGTGGCAAAGGTAAGGAAAATGCCCGAATAAGGGCACGAAAATCGGATTTTTTCCCTGCAATTGCATTTTACCTTTGGGCGGCATCATCTGTTTTTCCTTCTTCAGCCATTATCGGGCTATTCGCTCATAGCCCCTCGGGGTATCCCTCGCTCCCACACCGTTCCCCACTCCATTCCCCCTCGGGGGCTAACCGCTTCTATCCCGGCCGCCATTCCACTCAATCTCTTTCTATCCCTCATCAATCCATCTCGGTGAATGCAATTCGCCACTACGCCCCCCTCGCTCCCACGCCGTTTCCCGCTCTCCGTTTAGCACGACCCTACGCCCCCTTTTCGGCCATTTAATTCCCTCCACTCCCTCTGTGAAAACACCTCCACTCCCTCTGTGATAACACCTCCATTTCCTCTGTGATAACCCCTCCATTTCCTCTGTGATAACCCCTCCACTCCCTCTGTGATAACACCTCCACTCCCTCTGTGATAACACCTCCATTTCCTCTGTGATAACCCCTCCACTCCCTCTGTGATAACCCGCGCTTGCCTTTCGCCCCTCTTTTATATTTTTCCTCTTGTTTACTCCAATAAAATACCTATATTTGCACTCGTTTTCCGATAAAACCGCCCACTCTTTTCGTGTTTTATCGCTCCAAACGCATCAACCAATGGTCTTGGTTGCACGCCTAAAGTGTATCAAAATGCTACGGAGAAGGATAGTTTTTTACAGGGCGGTTCGGATATCTGCTAATAAGCTCCTTGGTAGGGTCCTTATTCCGGCAGACGGGAATCAGTGTATCCAATCACAGCATAAAACACGTTTTAATATACTATGAGTTTCAGAAAAGACATCAAACCCAAAGCGGCGTTTAACAAAATTACCATAACGCTGGCTTCACCCGATTCCATTTTGGATCGCAGTTTCGGGGAAATCCTCAAACCCGAAACAATCAATTATCGTACTTACAAACCTGAACGCGATGGTTTGTTTTGCGAAAAGATTTTTGGACCAACCAAAGATTACGAATGTTATTGCGGCAAGTACAAACGTATTCGCTACAAAGGCATCGTGTGCGATCGTTGCGGTGTTGAAGTAACCGAAAAGAAAGTGCGTCGCGAGCGTATGGGCCACATTAAATTAGTGGTTCCTGTGGTGCATATTTGGTATTTCAAATCGTTGCCCAACAAAATTGGCTACTTACTCGGCACTAGCTCGAAGAAGTTGGAAACCATTATCTACTACGAGCGCTACTGCGTAATTCAAGCCGGTGAAGCTGATAGCATGATTCGCACCGCCTTGAATATGAAAGACAGCGAAGACACTTATATGGCTTTGTTGAGCGAAGATGAGTATTTGGATATTTTAGAAAAATTACCGAATACCAATCATATGTTGAGCGACGAAGACCCGAACAAATTCATTGCCAAAATGGGTGCTGAAGCGGTTCAAATGTTATTGTCGCGCATTAAACTCGATCAATTATCGTACGATTTGCGTAACGCAGCCGCCTTCGAAACATCGCAGCAACGCAAGGCAGAAGCCTTGAAGCGCTTGAGTGTTGTGGAAGCCTTCCGTGAAGCAAACTCGCACATCGAAAATAATCCGGAATGGATGGTGATGCAATACATCCCCGTTATTCCGCCTGAATTACGTCCCTTAGTTCCTTTAGATGGTGGCCGTTTTGCCTCGTCCGATTTGAACGATTTATACCGTCGTGTTATTATCCGTAACAACCGTTTGAAGCGTTTATTGGAAATCAAAGCCCCCGAAGTAATCTTGCGCAACGAAAAACGTATGTTGCAAGAAGCCATCGATAGCTTGATGGATAACTCACGTAAATCGAATGCTGTAAAAGCAGAAGGTGGCCGTGCCTTGAAATCGTTATCGGATGTACTGAAAGGTAAACAAGGTCGTTTCCGTCAGAACTTACTCGGTAAACGTGTCGACTATTCAGGTCGTTCGGTTATTGTGGTTGGACCTGAAATGAAATTGCACGAGTGCGGTTTACCAAAAGATATGGCCGCTGAATTGTTCAAGCCATTTATTATTCGCAAACTCATTGAGCGTGGTATTGTAAAAACCGTGAAGAGCGCGAAGAAACTCGTTGAAAAGAAAGAAGCCGTAATTTGGGATATCCTTGAAAATATTTTGAAAGGTCACCCTATCTTATTGAATCGTGCCCCTACCCTTCACCGTTTGTCCATTCAGGCCTTCCAGCCTAAATTGATTGAAGGAAAGGCTATCCAATTGCACCCACTCGTATGTTCTGCGTTCAATGCCGACTTTGATGGTGACCAAATGGCGGTTCACGTGCCGTTGAGCAACGCCGCCATATTGGAAGCCCAATTGTTGATGTTGGCTTCGCACAATATTTTGAACCCGCAAAATGGTACGCCTATTACCCTGCCTTCTCAAGACATGGTACTTGGTTTGTATTATTTATCGAAAGGAAAACGCAACTTGCCCAACGATGCTGTAAAAGGCGAAGGCATGCGTTTCTATAGCGCCGAAGAAGTTATTATTGCCCACAATGAAGGTGTTGTTGATTTACACGCCTACATTAAAGTAAAAGCATCGGTGCGCGATGCCGATGGTACTATTTCAATGAAGTTGATTGAAACCACTGTCGGTCGTGTATTGTTTAACCAATTCACGCCGGAAAAAGTAGGTTATATCAACGAATTGTTGACTAAGAAATCGTTGCGTAACATCATTGGTGATGTAATTAAATTCACCGATATTCCAACAACCGTTAAGTTCCTCGACGATATTAAAACCCTTGGATTCCGTACGGCCTTCAAAGGTGGATTGTCGTTTAACCCTGAAGATTTGATTATTCCGGAAGTGAAGCAAACGATGTTGGCTTCAGCTACGGAAGAAGTAGATGAAATTTGGGACAACTACAACATGGGGTTGATTACCAACAACGAACGTTATAACCAAATCATTGACGTTTGGAGTCGTGTTGATACCCGCATTACGGAAACACTTATTCGCGAAATGGCCACCGATAAACAAGGCTTCAATTCCGTGTATATGATGTTGGATTCAGGAGCGCGTGGTAGTAAGCAACAGATCAAACAATTGTCGGGTATTCGTGGATTGATGGCCAAGCCACGTAAAAGTGGTAGCACCGGTTCGGAGATCATTGAAAACCCTATCTTGTCGAACTTTAAAGACGGATTGAACGTATTGGAGTACTTCATCTCTACGCACGGTGCCCGTAAAGGGTTGGCGGATACGGCCTTGAAAACAGCGGATGCGGGTTACTTAACCCGTCGTTTGGTGGATGTGGCGCAAGATGTAATTATTCGGGAAGAAGATTGTGGTACCCTTCGTGGTATTGCCACTTCGGCCTTGAAAGAGAACGACGATATTGTTGAACCATTGCTCGATCGTATTGTAGGTCGTACGTCGTTGCACGATGTAATGGATTACAATGGCAAATTAATTGTTGAAGCCGGTCGTGAAATCAATATGTTCAAAGCCGAACAAATTGAAGCTGCCGGTATTGAAACCGTTGAAATTCGTTCGGTATTAACGTGCGAAAGCAAGCGTGGTGTTTGTGCTAAATGTTATGGTTTGAATTTGGCCAATGGTCAAATGGCCCAAACAGGCGACGCCGTTGGTATTATTGCCGCTCAATCGATTGGTGAACCGGGTACACAGTTAACCCTTCGTACCTTCCACGTGGGTGGTGCGGCCAGTTCATCGGCCATTGAATCGAAGATGGTTGCCAAGTTTGATGGTAAAATAGAATTTGATAGTGTACGTACCACTAAATACGCCAACAAAGACGGTGAAGAAACTGTAGTTGTTATTACGCGTATGGGCGAAATGCGTATTGTGAACGATGAAGATATTGTATTGGTAACCAGCGAAATTCCGTACGGTTCAACCTTGAAAGTGAAGAACGGACAAAAGTTGAAAAAAGGCGACGAGATCTGTTCATGGGATCCGTTCAATGCCGTAATTGTTTCGGAAGTAGGTGGTATTGTTCACTACGATAACTTGATTGATGGTGTTACGTATCGCGAAGAAGCCGACGAACAATCGGGTTTACGTGAAAAAGTAATTATTGAAACCAAAGACAGAACAAAAATTCCAACCATTCGTATTGAAGGGAAGGATGTGAAATTGTACAATACACCGGTAGGCGCTCACCTGATTGTAAACGATGGTGACACCATCCAAAGCGGTCAAATTTTGGTGAAGATCCCACGTGTATTAGGACGTTCTCGCGATATCACCGGAGGTCTTCCGCGTGTAACTGAATTGTTCGAAGCTCGTAACCCATCGAACCCGGCTGTTGTAGCTGAAATTGATGGTGTGGTAGGCTTTGGCGGTATCAAACGTGGTAACCGTGAAATCAACATCGAAAGTAAAGATGGTATTATCAAGAAGTACCTCATTCCGTTAACCAAACACATTATTGTACAAGAAGGCGACTTTATTAAAGCCGGTACCGCAATGAGTGATGGTAGCATCACACCTAGCGATATCTTATCGATTAAAGGGCCATTTGCTGTACAAGAATACTTGGTGAATGAAATTCAAGAAGTATATCGTTTACAAGGGGTAAAAATCAACGACAAACACATTGAAGTAATTGTACGCCAAATGATGCGTAAAGTAACAATTGTGGATGCCGGTGATACCAAATTCCTCGAAGGCGATATTGTAGACAAATTAGAGTTCCAAGAAGAGAACGATTGGGTATACGACAAAGTGGTTATCACGCATGCCGGCGATTCAACAACATGCTCGCCCGGTAAGATTATGACGGTGCGTGAAATTCGTGAAGAGAATTCTATGTTACGTCGGAACGACAAAACCTTGGCGCAGTACCGCAATGCACAACCCGCTACGTCGAGTTCGAATTTGTTGGGTATTACGAAAGCCTCGTTGGGTACCTTCTCGTGGATTTCGGCTGCTTCGTTCCAAGAAACCACCAAAGTATTGTCGCAAGCCGCAATTGCCGGTAAGAGCGATTATATGATGGGCTTGAAAGAGAATGTTATTACAGGTAACTTAATTCCTGCCGGTACCGGTATGAAGGTATGGGAGAATAACATTGTGGGAAGTAAGGATGAATTCGAAATTATGCGGAGTTCGCAGACCTTGCTCGAGTTCGATGATGAGGAATAGAGTTGAATGGAGATATTAAGTGACGGTCCCGCTAGCGCGGGACCGTTTTTTTGGGGGGGAGGTTATGGTTGAGGGGCGAGCTTCGCTCGATTAATTATCACAGAGGAATGGAGGGGTTATCACAGAGGAATGGAGGGGTTATCACAGAGGAATGGAGGGGTTAATCACAGAGGAATGGAGGGGGTGTCACAGAGAAATGGAGGGGGTGTCACAGAGGAATGGAGGTGAGGTGTTACAGAGGAATGGAGGGGTTGTCACAGAGAAATGGAGATGGGTGCCTGGCTGAAGAATGAATCTGACGCTGAATCCGCCTCAGGCGGAATAGCCCCGATTGCAGTGGAAAGCCGACCGTGAGGAACGAGCGGGCGCTTGGAACGAAAAGCGGGACGGTTGCTGAACAACGCGATGCCGATGCGCTTCAAAAAAAAGACCGACGCATTACTGAGTCGGTCTAAAGAATTAAAAATAAAATTCAATTAAATATCTGTGGCTTCGCCGTAGGCCATAGCGGTGGCTTCTTTTACGGCTTCGCTTAAGGTTGGATGCGGGTGAACGGCATTCAATACTTCTTTGTACGTGGTTTCCAACTTGCGGCCCAATACGGTTTCTGCAATCATATCGGTAACGCCGTTACCAATCATGTGGGTGCCTAACCATTCGCCGTATTTGGCATCGTAAATTACTTTTACAAAACCGTCGGTATTGCCCGACGCAGCCGCTTTACCGCTGGCCACAAACGGGAACTTACCAATTTTAAGTTCATAACCGGCTTCTTTGGCCGCTTTCTCCGTCATACCCACGCTGGCAATTTCGGGGTAGCAATAGGTACAACCCGGAATGTTTCCGTAATCGAGCGGTTCGGGTTGATGATGCGATTTCTTTTCCATGAAGGCAATGTATTCGGCACATACAATGGCTTCCTTGCTGGCCACGTGCGCTAAGGCTTGTGTAGGCAATACGTCGCCAATGGCATAAATGCCGGGCACATTGGTTTGGCCGTATCCATCGGTAATAACACGACCTTTGTCGGTTTTAACACCAACAGTTTCGAGTCCAATGTTTTCGATATTGGCCACTACCCCAACGGCACTCAATACCACATCGGCTTCCAAAATTTGTTCGCCGGTAGCGGTTTTAACGGTGGCTTTCACACCGGCTCCGCTGGTATCTACTTTTTCAACCGAGGCATTGGTCATAATGGTAATGCCTTGTTTTTTAAAGCTCTTTTCGAGTTCTTTCGAAATATCTTCATCTTCTACCGGCACTATACGTGGCATAAATTCCACGATGGTTACTTTGGTTCCGATGCTATTGTAAAAATAAGCGAACTCCACACCAATGGCACCGCTTCCTACCACAATCATCGATTTAGGTTGGGTGGGCATTACCATGGCTTCGCGGTAGC
>JBIKQE010000019.1:0-17539 GCA_044349815.1 Chitinophagaceae bacterium
ACACACCAGATATACCTTTCTCAACGATATCATTAAAAATGTATCTAGCCCGACCAGGATTTGCTGATGTGCTTTTTAGTATTGTTTAAAAAATTAGTGAATTACAAAGATATGAGCCCGACCCGAGGACAGGGAACTGTGCCAGCCAACAGGAAACAGAGGATCCGAGGGGCACGGCAAGGGAGGAAACAGGAACAGGGAGCAGAAACAGAGAGCGGGAAACGGAGCGGGAGCGAGGGGATGTAAAAAAGGGCTCCAAACGTTGCCGCTTGAAACCCCTTTAAAGCTTGGTGGACCCACCTGGGCTTGAACCAGGGACCCCCTGATTATGAGTCAGGTGCTCTAACCAACTGAGCTATAGGTCCTGAAAACAAGATTGTTTTCGATTGGAGGGCGAAAGTAGGTATTTTCTTCGTTTTTTTGAAAAAAATTTACAGTATGATAGAAGGGATTGAGGCGATTATTTTCGATTTGGGCGGGGTGATTTTGAATATTGATTACCAGCGGCCGATTGAAGCGTTCAAGGCTTTGGGGGCAAAAGAGGTAGATGGCATGTATTCGAAGCAAGTGCAAACAGCCTTGTTTGATGAACTGGAAACGGGTAGTATTAGCGAAGATGATTTCTGGGCCGGCTTGTCGGCATATTGTCCGCCCAATGTAACGCGTGTTCAATTAGAAGCGGCGTGGAATAGCATTTTATTGGATTTTCCGTTGCGGCGTTTACAAATTTTGCAGCAGGTTCAATTGCATTACAGTACGTATTTATTAAGCAATACCAACAGCATTCACGAGCGAGCGTTCAATGCCTTGTTGCAGCAAACGGTGGGCTATCCGTCGTTGGCGGTTTTTTTCGACAAGGTGTACATGAGTCACCGCGTTGGCTTGCGCAAACCCGACCTGGCCATTTTCGAGTTGGTATTGCGCGAGAATCGCTTAACGCCGCAAAAGACTTTATTTATTGATGATAGTCCACAGCACATTGCGGCGGCACAAGCCTTAGGGATTCAAACCATTCATTTAACGGATGGGATGACCTTGGAGGAAACAGTATTTAGGCCGAAGTAATTATTTCACTTCTTCGTAATCGATGTATTCGCCGGCCTTGGGAGTTTCTTGTTGGGGTTCGCGTTGGGGCGTTGTATTCTTAACACGGTTGGGCGACTCAAACATCGGATCGATGATGACCCGGGCAATTTTGTAGATAAAATAGGCGAGAAAAACCGTGAATATGGTACGGAACATCTGTGCAATGAAATTAGAATGCAAAGGTAAGGAGGCTAGGAATAACGACCTAACTGAAAAGATGTTAACATTAAGCCCTTGCATGAAAAATAGTTTTACATTTATCTTCTAAAATTTAAACGATGGCGGTAAAGGCCCCTTTTAATTTACAAACTTGGATAAACGAGCATCGGCATTTGTTGAAGCCGCCGGTGGGTAACAAAAATTTATACCCCGAGGGCACCGATTATATTGTGATGGTAGTAGCCGGGCCGAATGCACGGAAAGACTATCATTATAATGAAACCGAAGAATTATTTTATCAATTGGAAGGCCATATTACGGTAAAAACCCAGCAAAATGGCGAGCGTGTGGATGTGCATTTAGGTCCGGGTGATATGTTTTTATTACCCCCCGGCATCCCCCACTCGCCCGGGCGTTCGGAAAATTCGATTGGTTTGGTGATTGAACGGGTACGGGAAGGCAAGGGCTACAAAGATGGCTTATTGTGGTTTTGCGAGCAATGCAACCATAAATTGCACGATACCTATTTTGAATTAACGAACATTGAAACCGATTTTTTGCCGCATTTTAGGCATTATTATGGGTCGGAAGACTTGCGAACCTGCAAAAAATGTGGGCATGTGATGGAAACAGACCCTCGGTTTACGTAAGATTAATTCCAACCCGAGGGGGAGGAAATCCGTCTTTTTTTAACAACAACTTTGGGAAATTAAAAAAACCCCCTATCTTTAACAACAATTCTTAAACTTCGACTTTAATAAATTATACGACTATGAAAAGAATTCTGACCCTTTTAGGCCTAGCGGCAGGATTGACGGCAGCAGCACAGGATGTGCATTTTACGCAATATTTTACCTCGCCCCTTACGCTGAATCCGGCAAATACCGGTTTAGTGAATTGCGATTGGCGTGTATCGGGCAACTACCGCGACCAATGGTCATCGGTGAATAGTACCGGATACCAAACAGCCACCATTTCGTACGACATGGCTATTTTGCGTGGCAAATTGAATGGTGATGGTTTGGGTATTGGCATTTTAGGTTTGTACGACAAATCGGGTACCGGTGCTTTACGTAACACCACTACCGGCTTATCGATTGCTTATCACAAGCGTTTGAGCAACGACGAATACAAACCCCGTAACCTCTCGATTGGTGTACAAGGTTATTTGACACAAAAAAGCATTGATTTTAATTTATTGAAGTTTGAAAGTCAGTACGACCCCACATCGGGTGGTACGCCTTACGCTAGTGGCGAAAACTTCAATAGTGCTGATGTAAGCTATCCCGATTTAAATGCCGGTATTATGTATTCGGGGTATGTGTCGGAAAAATCGAACATGTATGCCGGGGTTTCTTACTACCACATTACACAACCGGTTGAAACATTCTTAGGTGGCGGCACACACAAAATTGCATCGCGCTTTACGGCTACCTTGGGTGGTTCGTTGCAAATGAGCGATAAAATGATGTTGTATGCTAGTGCCATGTATATGCAACAAGCGAAAGCGTCGAATTTAATATTGGGTGCTGCTTCTGGTTTCATTATGAATCCGAACCACGAAGACGATGTAGCTAACTCGGTATTTTATTTAGGTGCTTGGTATCGTTATGGCGATGCGATTGCTCCTTATGTTGGATTTGAGTGGGCTAAAGCCAAAATTGGTTTAAGCTACGATATCAACTTGAGTGGCTTTACTACCGCTACCAAAGGGAATGGTGGTTTAGAAATTTCGTTGATTTACAATGGTTGCATTATTCGCAACGAACAACGCACATACAATTTTGCTTGTCCTCGTTTCTAATTTAAAACATTAATTTATAGAAAGCCGCTTCGCATTGAAGCGGCTTTTTTAATGAAAGCACTAAGTACTTACACTGGGTAAGCAGTGGTGTATCAACTTTGAATTTTAATTTGAGTATATGATCAATGATAACAATAACGACCTTTCCCCTATTCGACGTGAATACGACACCTTAAATGCGAAACAGAAAGAAGCCGTTGATACGGTGTATGGACCGGTATTGGTAATAGCCGGACCGGGGACAGGAAAAACGCAAATATTAGCCTTACGCATTGCCCGATTATTGGAAAATGAAGCGCAAATTTCGCCGCAAGAAATATTGTGTATTACGTATACCGACGAAGGGAAAAAGAACATGCGCGACCGTTTATATCGGTTGATTGGGGCAGAAACGGCCCAGTATATTCAGGTGCATTCGTACCATTCGTTTTGCAATGAAGTGATTCAAAAAAACTTGTCGCATTTTAAGAAGGAAGAGTTAGATCCGATATCGGACTTGGAGAAGATAGAGTTTATTAGGGATATTTTGAATGGGTTAGACCGTGGTAGTGTATTGTATAACCCCAAAAAGCCAACATCGAATGCGAAGTATTTATTGTCGTTGTTTTCGAAGATGAAGCAAGAGAATTGGACGAGCGACTATTTGCGGGTTAAAATACATGAGCATATTGAATTCTTGAAGGAAGACCCGGCGAGTTTATCGACCCGTGGGAAAACGAAAGGCCAATTGAAAGCAGATGTTTTGAAAGAATTGGAAAGTTATACCAAAACCTTGGAGGCCATCACCTTGTTTGATGCTTATAAGGAGAAAATGTTATCGTCGCAGCGGTACGATTTCGATGATATGATACAGTGGGTGATTAATTTATTTGAGCAAGATGCTGACATTTTGATGAGTTACCAAGAACGTTTTCAGTTTATTTTGGTGGATGAGTTTCAGGATACCAATGGGTCGCAAATGAAAATTGTGGAGCTCTTAACGAACCACGATGCGAGTCCGAACATATTTGCTGTAGGCGACGACGACCAATCGATATATCGTTTTCAGGGGGCGAGTGTAGAGAACATGTTGAATTATCGGAACAAGTATGCGGATGCGGGTTTACAGGAAATTTGTTTAAAAATCAATTATCGATCACCGCAATCGGTATTAGACCATGCGAAGACTTTGATAGAGCATGCGGGTTCGCGATTGGTGAGTTCGAATTCGGCATTAGACAAGAATTTAGTGTCGTTTAAAACTTCCGAAACGGCTTATGATTTTGCGCCACGTTTATTATCGTTTCATAATCCTCGGTACGAAAAAATATATTTGACCCAACAAATTCGGGCATTATTAGACCGAGGGGTGCCCGCGAATGAGATTGCGGTATTGTATTACGACAACAAGAACTGTCTGGAATTGAGTCAGTATTTTAGGAAGGCGGACATTCCGTTTTTCAGCAAAAAGAATCTTGATTTATTGAAGGAGCGGGAATCGAGACAGATAATAACCATTATGCGGTACATCAAGGCCGAGCAAACGCATGCGTATTCGGGCGATGCTTTATTGTTTGAATTATTGCATTATCGGTTTTGGCAAATACCGCCTGCGGAAGTAGCCAAAGCGAGTATAGCGGCTGGTCGACGTTCGGAGGAAGACAGACCGGCCTCCTATTCGTTGCGGTATTTTCTCACTGAATTATTAAAATCGAAACAGCCACAGGTATTAGGGGCACCTGCCCACCCTGCCTTGTTAAAAGCCATGCAGGTATTAGAAGATTTGTTGGCGGCGTCCTTCGATTGTTCCTTGTTGGTATGGATGGATACCTTATTAACAAAGGCCGGTATAATTAACGATATATTGAACAGTGCAAACAAATTAGAAGAATTAGAAACTGTTACGTCTTTGTTCGATTTCTTGAAAGAAGAATGCCATCGCAGGCCCGATATGCGCTTGAGCGACTTAGTAGACTTTTTTGATGTAATGGAAGAAAACGAGTTGGAAATTCCTAAAATAAAGGTGTATGGCCATGAACATGCGGTACGTTTATTTACGGTGCATGCGTCGAAGGGGCGAGAGTTCGATTATGTGTTTGTAGCCGGGGCCGTTAGTACACAATGGGAGAAGCGGCGAACACCACCGAATATGGTGAAGTTTCCGCCCAATGTATTTGAAACGGCTACGAACAGCAAAGACGACGATGAAATGCGTAGGATGATATATGTGGCCATTACACGGGCGAAGAAAGAATTGGTGGTAAGCTTTTATCAGTACGATTTAAAACAAAAAGAAACGGAGCAATCGCAGTTTTTATACGAAGTATTTGGAAGCCGTATGGAAGCGGATAAAGTAAGCTTGAGTCCGGAAATTATTGCCCATTACGAAACCATTATGCCGGCCGAAGATGCGGCGGCACAAACCGAGCGCTTGGAACGCGAGTTTGTGGATATGCAATTACAGCATTTCGATATGAATGTAACGGCCTTGAATAATTATTTAAAATGTCCGTTGCAATTTTATTACAATACTATTTTACGTATTCCTTCTGCCATGAACGAAAATATGTCGTTTGGCGATGTGATACACAAAACCTTAGAGCGAGTGGTGAAGGCCATGAAAGAGCCTCCTCATCAGGCACCTAGTTTAGAGATTGCCCAACAAATGATGGAGCAGTTATTATGGCGGAATCGTGAAAAATTCAGCTTGACCAATTATCCGCACAAATTGGAATTTGGCAAGCAGATAATTGCCCATTTTTACAGTGAGCGCTTATTGGCCATCAACCATACGGCACTCACCGAACACCGCATTAGTGCGCGCATTGGCGATGTGCCCATCAAAGGATTTATGGATCGTGTGGATGTAGCCGACGACAATGTGCATGTGGTGGTGGTAGATTATAAAACCGGCGACCCCACCAGCGAGTATAATAAGCAAAAACTCAAAACGTGTGATGAAGACAAGACGGGTATTGGGGGTGATTATTGGCGACAAGCGATGTTTTATAAAATATTGTTCGACCAAGACCAGCTGAATAAATATGAAGTATCGCATGCGGCCTACGAATTTGTAGAGCCCGATAAAAAATCGAAGTTACTCCCTCCTATTCATCGATTTAGTTTTACACCAGACCATATTGAGGTTGTAAAAGGGCAAATACAAATGGTATGGGAAAAAATACAAGCGCACGATTTTTATACCGGTTGTGGCGATGAAAAATGCGACGCGTGTAATCGGTCGAAGCACTTGAAACAATAAATAAAAAAGCCCGATGTTTATATCGGGCTTTTTTTAAGTTGGTGTGTTATTTATTTCAATTGATAGCTTACGGAAAGACTGATATTGGTTCCGGGACGATTGCGAACTACCGTATAGTCTTTGTCGGCTTGGTAGCTGTATTTACCAGCACCTTCTTTAACAATCAAGAATTGTTCGTTGATATTGTAGTAGAGAACCATGGGGTTGGCTAAGATATCGGATACAGTTAACTTAACTTCCCAATGATCGGCAATCTTTTTACTGATACTGGCATCTAACACATTACGGGGTGCTTCGAATAATTCAGGAATTTCGCCATTGCCTACGGCAAAAATGCGTTGACCGATGCGGTTGTATACCAAGGTAGCGGCAAAGCCCGATTTAGGTTGTGTATACATTAACCCTCCGTTCAACACATAGGGCGATTGACCTTGCATGGGGCGTTTGTACGATTCTTTTTCTCCGGCGGCATTCACATCGTCCACAGACACTTGAGAATGGATATAAGCTAGGTTTCCAAAAGCCGACAAATTGCTCCAAAAGGAATTGGATTTGCTCGATAAAAAGCTCAACGACTTACGGAATTCCACTTCCACGCCCATTAATTGCGCTTCACCGGCATTCACGTACGAGAATATTTTTTGTGTAGTGGTTAAGCCTTTAGGTACAAATAATTCGATAGGGTTTGTGAAGTGCTTGTAAAATAAGGAAGCCGAAACAATTTCACCTTTACCGGGATAGTATTCGTAACGAACATCATAGTTCTGGATTTTAGTTTGTTCGAGGGCATCGCTACCGCGGAAGTTGGCCGACAGGTTATAATCGTAGAAACTGGCCGGCGATAATTCGCGGAACTCGGGACGCGATAAGGTTTGCGAAGCACATAAACGTACATTGGTTTTTTTGTTCATCATCCATGTAAGGTTCATGGAAGGAAGCAAGTTGTTATTGGCCTTTTCGATGGTACGATCTCCAGGCACTAAATTACCGGTAACCAATTGTTGTTGAAACGATTCAAAACGGAGCCCATAAACGGCACGAATTTTATCGCCCCATTTTTGGTCGGTCATTACATAAGCGGCTTTCAACGAAGATGTAGCATTGTAACTATCGGTAGGGAGGGTAGCATCGTTCATCACAAAACCATTGTCGCGGATATTGGCTTCCGAAAACAATTCGGCTTCAGGCAGGGTTAGTAAATCTTGTTGGAAGCCGGTAGCTTTAGCCCGAACATAGGCCAAAATACGAGCGCTGTAATCGCGCGATTTATTTTGCAAGAAAACACCTCCTTTCAAGGTGTGTTGTTTTTTAAACAACGTATAGGGCATGGTTACGTCGGCATGACCGTTGTAAATTGTCTCGGTTGTTTGTCCGAAGAAACGCCCCATAAAAAACGGGTTAGGGAAGGTACTTACACTCGCACGGAACAAGGAATCGGGTGAATCGTAATTGCGGGTATATTGAGTACGACGCAAATCGGGGATGGCGCGTGTAACGGCATTCCGAGCAACACCCCATTGGAACTTGATATTGCGTTTGCCAACTACATGTTCACCATTTAATTGGTTGGCAAGTAAGCGGTTGGTATTATACCACAGGGCCGAACCACGCACATAATATTCGTTGTCGTAAAAATCGCCGGTACGTAAAACAGTTTGATCTTCGGTATTTATAGTAAGGGTATTTTTAAAATTGATTTTATTACGGTTATTGATTTTAAATCCAACGTTCAACAAACCACCAATTAGAACATTGTCGCGGTACTGTGTATCGTTGAACAAGTAAGCTTTAGTTGTACCATTTACTTCGCTACGGTCGATGTTGTAAGTGCGTTGGTTGCGGTTGTACGAAATAGCTGAGGTTATACCAATGGCCGATTCTTTTTTAAACGACTTTAAGGTGCCGGCACTTAATTGTAAGGTACGGAATGGCAACATGCTGGCATTTTCTTGCGTTCCCCAAGTATTACTGAATTTCTTGGTAGCAGCCAACCGATCGGCCAAAGGGAATTGGCTTTGAGTAGCTTGAAACATTTCGGTGGTAGGGAAGTTGTTGGGAATCACACGCATCGAATTATCGAAGCCCAACCAATCGGTTTTGCTGTTTTTGCTGTCGCTATAGGGTTTAAAGGTACTTTGGGTATTCATCCCTGTCCCCAATTGTACTTGAAAGAATTTTTCGGTAGGAATATCTTTGGTACTCATTTCAATAATACCACCGGCAAATTCAGCAGGACGATCGGGGGTGGCGGCTTTGATGATAACCATGTTTTCGAGCAAGGCAGCAGGGAATACATCGAAGGAGAAGGCTTTTCGGTCGGCTTCGGAACTTGGTAAAATATCGCCGTTGAGCAAAGCCATGTTGTAGCGATCGGCCAAGCCACGAATGATAGCGAATTTATTTTCAGAAATACTCACCCCACTTACGCGTTTCAACACATCACCTGAATTCCGATCGGGAGTGCGCTTCATCATTTCGGCCGAGATACCATCTGAAATGGTACTGAGGTTTTTTTGTTGCACCAACAAAGCATTGATACTTTCTTTTTTCAGTTGGGTTTTAATTATCACCTCTTTCAACCCTTTTCCGGCGGGCGTCATAGCTACTTGAAGGAAATCGGCTTTGCCGTTTTTAATCACGATATCGGTAACGGTTTTCTTTTCGTACGAAACATAACTAAACGTAAGCGAGTAGGTTCCATCGGCAATATTGCGCAAAGCAAACTGTCCTTGCAAATCGGTTTTAGCTCCTTGCGTGGTTCCATCTAATATAACGGTAGCCCCTATGAGCCCCTCTCCTTTTTCATCGACCACTTTTCCTTGCAAGGAGGGTGCTTGAGCCCACAAAATATTGGCTACGAAAAGGAAGAAAATACTGACAATGGCTTGTTTCATGGTAGTGGATGGAATTAGGTTGCAAAGGTAGAAACCTCGCTTCCGATGGCGGTTAACTTCGGATTACGCCTTTGTTACCATAGTATTACCGCAATGTTACCAAGTCTTTGCGTGGCGGATTGGGAGATGTTGTTTGCCGCTGTTACCTTTGCCAAAATTTCGGGTATGCATTTTAAGGGAGAGTCTTCGTTTTATAGCGGCAAAGTGCGCGATGTGCACAGTATTGGCGAACATTTGTTGGTGATGGTAGCTAGCAATCGGATATCGGCCTTTGATGTGATACTACCACGATTGATTCCATTCAAAGGACAGGTATTGAACCAAACGGCGGCTTACTTTTTGAATGCCACCCGCGATATAGTTCCGAATTGGGTATTGGATGTTCCATTGCCGCATGTGAGTATTGGCTTGAAATGTGTACCATTTAGAGTTGAGATGGTGATACGAGGCACCTTAACGGGGCATGCCTGGCGGACGTATGCTTCGGGCAAACGAAGTTTGTGCGGGGTGGCTTTACCGGAAGGATTGAAGGAGCACGATATATTGGCAGAACCCATCATCACGCCCAGCACCAAAGCGATGGAAGGGCACGATGAAGATATTAGCCGTGAGGAAATTATTGCCCAAGGCATCGTACCGGAAGCCGATTATCAAGAATTGGAGCGGATTACACGGGCTTTGTTTGCACGCGGACAATCCATGGCGGCCGAACGGGGTTTATTGTTAGCCGACACCAAGTATGAGTTTGGTAAAATTGGGGATACCATTTATTTGATGGATGAAATTCATACGCCGGACAGTTCGCGGTATTTTTATGTTGATGGTTTTGCGGAGCGTCAAGCGAAGGGAGAAACGCAACAACAATTATCGAAAGAATTTGTACGGGAGTGGTTGATGGCGAATGGCTTTATGGGGAAGGAAGGACAAACGGTGCCGACGATGGATGATGCTTGGTTGGAGACGATAAGTAAACGGTATATTACGTTGTATGAGCAAGTAACGGGACAGGCATTTAAACCGGAGGAGTATAGCGATGAAGAAACGGAGCGGGTTGTGAATGCGTGTTTAGCGGCACGAGGAATAGCGTGATACGAACAGGATTTCACGATTAAAGAATTAAAGGATGGTAGGAAGGAGGAGACAGGATTTCACGATTAAAGAATTAAAGGATGGCAGGAAGGGAGCAGGCAGGATTTCACGATTAAAGGATTATAAGATTGTATGATGGGAGGAGGCAGGATTTTTGACGATGGAGGTTCGATGGTTTGGCGGCTGCGGGATGTGCAGGGGAAGCACGCTTGCGCCGGAGCGGGAGCGTAGGCGAGAGCGTGCCGGAGCGAAGCGGAGCCCGGAGCAGCCCGATAGTAGCTTGGTTAAGGGTATTTGACGACAGCCCCAAAAAGTATTTAAAAGAAGCTTAACGGAATTTGTGTGGGTTGGGGCTGAGATAAGCGCCGCCGATTGGGTGCTTTACCCTATTTTTGCGTTCGTGAGTTTTCTGTACCCACTCTTTTTAATTGCCGGCGCTGCCTTAGCCATTCCGATACTGGTTCATTTGTTTAATTTTCGGAAATTCCAACCGATGGTGTTTCCGGACATTCGGTTTTTGAAAGAAATTCAGCAACAAACGCAGAAGAGTTCGCAACTGAAGCATCGCCTGATTTTGGCGTCGCGCTTGTTATTGTTAGCGGGTTTGATTTTGGCATTTGCGCAACCGTTTTTTACGAAGCAGGGGGCGGCCAATGCCGGAGGGGCCACCTTATATAGTTTTTTCATCGATAATTCGTTTAGTATGAGTATGCCCAATGCGCAGGGCACGTTGTTGGATGAAGCGCGGATGAAAGCCATTGAGGTGATTGAAGCGGCGGGCGAAGAGGCGCGGTTTCATATTCTCACGCACGATTTTGGCACAAATGAGCATCGATTTTTAAGCAAACAAGAGGCCCTTGAAAAATTAGGCACCTTGCGATCTTCGCCGTATTCGCGGCCGGCCGACCAAATTTTAGCTAAACAAGCGCAGTTGTTGCAAGCGGAAGCCGGGAAGCGAAAGGTGCGTTTGTATTTATCGGATTTCCAACAAACGAGTTTCCCATTAAGTGTGCATGATGCCAGCGATTTTGAAACGCTCTTTATTCAGTTGCAAGCGCAAAGTACCGAGAACGTGGTGGTTGACACGGTGATGTTGGATGCACCGGGCATGCACATCAACCAAGCGGTTCCTATTCAAGTTCGTCTCAAGCACAATGGTCAAAAAGAACGGAGTACCCAACTCACCTTGGAAGTGAATGGACAATTGAAAAGTATCAAATCGTTGACGTTGCAGCCGGGCAAAGAATATACCGAAACGATGGCATTTACACCCTCGATGGCGGGGAATCATCCGATTCGGGTTTATGTGCAAGATTTTCCGGTGAGTTTCGACGATACCTTTTACATGAGTGCGCCTGTGGGAGCCGACCGACAAATTTTATTATTGAATGAAGGCACGGCCAATGCGTATTTGAATGCGGTATTTAAAACCGATCCGCAGTTTCGGGTCGATAATTATCGGGCGGTGGATGTTAAACCCGATTTGTTGCGCAACTATTCCTTGATTGTTTTGAATGGAACAACTCGACTTTCGGGGGAACTTCAAACAGCACTAAAACAGCAAGTAGAAAAGGGAACTCAATTGTTGGTGTTTCCGCCTGAGCAAGGACAAGCAGGCGATTTGAATGTATTTATGGCGAATACCTTGGGCGTGCAATGGGCTGCTCCTGAACAGCAGTCTGTTTCGGTGTCGAGCTTTAATAGGTCGCACTCCTTGTTTCAATCTTTATTTAATAAAGTACCCGACAATGTTAGTTACCCTTCGGTGAAGCAACGATGCGCATTGCAAAGTGGTTCCTTACGGGCATTGCAAACGTTAATGAGCTTATCGAATGGCGATATTTTTTTAGGTGTGGGTAAGGTAGGCAATGGTCAAATTTTTGTGTCGACAGTGGCTCCTGCTTTGGCATGGAGCGACTTCCCGACCTCGTATTGGTTTTTGCCCTTGCTGCACCAGATGGCCTATTGGCAAAATAATGAAGTGCCTGCGGCAATTGCTTTGGGAAGTAGGCAAGCGTTGAGGTTGCCCAATGAACGGCAGCAGGGGCGCTTGGTGTATCATGCTTACCGACAAGGCGCTGATATTATACCGGAGCAACAAGCGGTTGGCAATCGGGTACAGGTTTATTTCAAGCAAGGCTTTCGGGATGCAGGATGGTATGGCATGGCTTTACCGGGCAGTTCCGACACCGTGTTTACGGGGGTTAATTATAACCGCGATGAATCGGACATGCGTTACTGGGGTATCGACGATTTGAAAAAAACCGATGGTATTAAACAAGCGCAATGGTTGAGCGAGGTTCCTAATTTAGCGCATGCTATCAACCCCGGCCTCGCGGGTATGCCACTTTGGAAAGTTTGTCTAATTTTAGCCCTTATAGGATTGCTTGCCGAAATACTGTTGATACGGTTTATGAAGTAAGCATCACGATAAAAACAATGCATCATGGAAGTGCTCATTAAAAAAACCCTGATACAATGGCCTGGTAGTCCGCACCATGGCAAGCGTAAAGACATTCACATCAAGAAAGGTCTTATTGAAGCCATAGGCGATAATTTGACAGCGCCGAAGGCGCGGGTTGTGAACGCAAAAAACAGTATTACCTCAGCGGGCTGGGTAGATATGTTAGCTGATTTTTGCGACCCCGGTTATGAGCACAAAGAAACCTTGCGCAGTGGTTCCATGGCGGCACAAGCCGGTGGATATACCGATGTGTGTTTGCTGCCGAATACCCAACCCACGGTAAGCAATAAATCGACAGTGGAATATATTACCCAACAATCGGGTGTGGTACGTTTGCATCCGCTAGGAAGCATTTCGAAAAAAATTGAAGGGGCCGATTTGGCGGAAATGGGCGACATGCGCCTCAGTGGTGCCATTGCCTTTACCGATGGATACAAACCGATACAGCATGCCGGCTTGATGTTGAAGGCCTTGCAATATGTAAAAGCCTTTGATGGTTTATTGATAGAAATTCCGGAAGACCAAAGCATTGCGCCGCATGGCTTGATGCATGAAGGCGAAGTATCAACAGGTTTAGGCTTACAAGGCAAACCGGCCTTGGCTGAAATTATTCAGGTACAACGTGGTATAGAATTGCTCGAATACACCGAAAGTCGCTTGCACTTCAGTGGTATTTCGTGCAAAGAATCGGTGCAATTGATTCGTCAAGCGAAGAAACGAGGCTTGCACATCAGCTGTTCGGTAACGCCGTATCATTTGTTGTTTACCGATGCTTCGCTGAAATCCTATAACAGTGTATATAAAGTAAACCCACCCATTCGTACGGAAAGTGACCGAAAAGCATTATTGAAAGGCGTATCCGATGGCACCATCGACGCCGTAGCGAGTCACCACCATCCTCAACATTGGGATGCGAAAACGGTAGAATTAGCCTATGCCGGCATGGGCATGAATACCTTGCAAACGGTGTGGCCCATGCTGTTGGCGGCCGACCCGCAAATACCCGCAGAGCGATGGTTAACGATGTTAAGTACCCAACCGCGAACGATATTACACCTTGAACAACCTCGTTTAGCCGTGGGCGAACCTGCTTGTTGCACCGTGGTAGATGACAGTTATGTTTGGACCTATACCCCCGAACAGCACCAAAGTTTATCGAACAATACCCCCTTTATGCAAGCCTCGTTAAAAGGACGTGTGTTAGCGGTTATCAATAACAATCACATTTGTATTAATGAATAAAACCATCCGCACCCGCAGTGGCCTTATTACCGGTGGCGTTGTATTGCTTTATGTGCTTTTGTTGCGCTTTTTAGGGGTACCCGATAATTCGCCGTGGGTACTGATACAATTTGCGTTGGTGATGTTGGGCTTAATGGGTTCTTGTTATTGGCTGTATAGGCAGTATGCAGGTATTCGTTTTATTGAAGGGTTTACCCATTGCACGCGAACCTTGGCTACAGCCATTGTGGTGATACTTCTGGGGTTTACCCTCATTTATTGGACCAGTCAAGGCAATGCCACCTTTACGGGCTTTAATTTCATGCTCATGAAGGTCTTGTTTTCCTTTGCGGCCAGTGGTTTATTGTCGGCATTCTTTACCTCGTACATTTTTTATACTTTTACACGAAATAAAGCATCTTGAATCTCTCTGTTGTTATTCCATTTTTAAACGAAGAAGAATCGCTCCCCGAATTAATTGGGTGGATAGAACGCGTGATGCAGGCGAACAGCTATTCGTATGAAATTATTTTGGTGGATGATGGCAGTACCGACGATAGTTGGCGCATGGTGCAACAAGCCTCGGTGCAAAACCCGCGGGTGAAGGGCATTAAGTTTCAACGGAACTATGGCAAATCGGCTGCCTTGAACGAAGGTTTCAAAGCGGCAGAAGGCGATTACATTATAACGATGGATGCCGACTTGCAAGATTCGCCCGATGAAATTCCAGCCTTGTTTGACATGATTCAATCGGAAAAACTCGACATTGTAAGCGGATGGAAAAAGAAACGCTACGACAATGCTGTAACTAAAAACCTCCCTTCGAAATTATACAATTACGTTACCGGTAAAATGAGCGGCGTACAACTGCACGATATGAATTGCGGTTTGAAAATATACCGTCGCGCCGTGGTGAAATCGATTGAAGTATATGGCGAAATGCATCGATATATTCCTGTACTAGCCAAATGGTCGGGCTTCCGCCGCATTGGCGAAAAACCCGTAGCCCATCAGGCCCGCAAATATGGCGTAAGTAAATTTGGATTAGAACGTTTCGTAAACGGCTTCCTCGATTTGGCCACCATTTTATTTGTAGGCAAATACGGCAAACGTCCCATGCATATTTTTGGCTTAGTAGGCACCCTGGTGTTTTTATTGGGGGCCGCTATTTGGACCTACCTGTTTATTGCCAAATTTGCGTTTCAACAGTATAACATGACCGATAGGCCCTTGTTTTATGTAGGCATTATTTCCTTAGTGATTGGAACACAATTATTTTTGGCAGGCTTTTTAGGCGAATTAATTACGCGAAACGCCCCGAATAGGAACGAATACCTCATCGAAGACCGAATTGGGGCCTAATTTCCGGTGCGTTTAACACCCTATATAGATATTACGGCGTAGCATACTGTATTTTTGCAGACTATGCATCGAATTATTTTATTATTGCTTGTGGTGTGTCCGTTTATGGCCTGGAGTCAAACCGGCAATTTTCGGGCCCGTGTGATAGAAGCTAGCACTAAACAACCCATTGAGTTTGCTACCATTACCTTGAAGCCAAGTAATAACGCCACCACCTTAAAAGGAGGTAAAACAAACGCCCAAGGACAAGTGAACATTGAGAACCTACCTGCTGGCACCTACGAATTAACGATATCGTCGATAGGCTATGAAAGCATAACGAATAAAAATGTTGCCCTACAAGCTGGCAATAACGAGGGTGGCACATTTCAATTAAAAACCACCACGCGCAATTTAAAAGACGTAACCATCAAAGGCGAGAAAGCTCAGATGGAAATTGGAGTAGATAAAAAAACATTCAACGTCGATAAGAATATCACCTCGGCGGGTGGTACCGCGGCCGATATTCTCCGCAATGTACCCTCGGTGAATGTAGACCCCGATGGCAATCTGTCGATTCGCGGAAAAGAAAACGTAACCCTCTTGGTAGATGGCAAACCCTCAGCCATGTTTGGCAACGATGTAGCCACGGCCTTAAACACCATTCCCGCCGCTAGCATCGAAAGTGTGGAGGTGATTACCAATCCATCGTCGAAATACGAAGCCCAAGGTATGAACGGGATTGTGAATATCATTTTGAAGAAAGACCGCAAACCGGGGTATAATGGCATGGTGAATGCCGGACTCTCCTACCCGTTCCGTATCAACGGTGGACTGAATTTAAATGCCAATATAAAAAAATGGAATGTGTTCTTTAACGGAAATGCACGCACCTCCAGAACCTGGGAAGAAACCACGAATATTCGCCAAAACTTCAACGATCCGTTTCGTTATGCATCCTTTATTCATAACGACCGCCGTCCGCTAAGCTATTTTGCCAATGCCGGTGCCGAATACAATATCAACCCTAAAAACAAAATCACCTTCACCCAAAGTATTTATACGGCGTACATGAAGGGCAATAGTTTGAATACGATAGATAACACCTACCAAGACACCTTGGTTAGCACCACAGAACGTAGAAACATATACACGGGCAATCCTTTAAATGGAACTAGTAACCTTCAATATCGCCATACGTTCAAAGACCCCAAAGAAGACATCAATTTCGAAATCAATTTCAGTAAAAGTCGCTACAAACGTGAAAGCGATTTTGAAACAACTACCTACAACAGTGCCAACGAAATCAGTAGTCAATTCAACCAATCGAATCCGGTATTGGGAGGCAACTGGAACGGTACCTTTGTGGTGGACTATACCAAGCCCTTAGGCAAAACCGGTAAATTAGAAATGGGCGAACGAACCTATTTAATTCAATTCAAATCGGAAAACCAACCGCGCATTCAATATGCCGGTGGCACTGAAACAGAAGAAACCAAACTGAAAAACCATTTTGTGTTTCAACAACAAGTGCATGGTGTGTATACCAATATTGCCAATACCTTTGGCAAAACAACTATACAAGCGGGCTTACGTGGTGAGCTTTTTGCCTATCAAGGGACGGTATATCAATACAACACCTCGGCTAAAGACAATTACATCAGTTTATTCCCAACCTTATTCGTGGGCCATAAACTCAATAAAACACAAGACCTTAACTTCAGTTATTCGCGCCGTGTAAACCGTCCGAACTTCTTTCAGTTGATTCCGTTTATTGATGTAACCAATCCGCAAGATACAAGTATGGGTAATCCCAATTTGCGTCCTGAATTTATTCATGCGGCTGAATTGTCGTACAACTATCCCTTCGGAAAAAGCAATCAGTTGTTGTTGAGTACGTATTATCAGTACACCGAAAATTTAATTCAACGTTACCGTCGTTTTAATGATGATGGTACTACCTTCTCACAAAATAGAAACCTCGCCTCCGGACAAACATACGGCGCTGAAGCCACGGCTAAAGTCAATATCAAATCGTGGTGGGATGCATCGCTCAACGTGAATGGATTCAGAAATATTATTAGCGGCAACAACGTGGATACCGGCATGAACCGCGCCGGTTGGGGTGGCTTCGCGAAGCTGAATACCAATATTAAATTCAATAAAGATTTCAGCGGACAAATTACTGCTAATTATTTTGCACAAACCACCATTGCCCAAGGGTTTATTAAACCATATAG
>JBIKQE010000020.1:0-17538 GCA_044349815.1 Chitinophagaceae bacterium
TTAAAAACAATAACCTATTCCTCTGTGATAACACCTCCATTCCTCTGTGATAATATTATTGCCGAATACAACTCGCTCATACATTTACACTAGTAAACACCCCGCCTCATGCCGAAGGCATTCCTCCATACACCTTAAAAACAATAACCTATTCCTCTGTGATAACACCTCCATTCCTCTGTGATAATATTATTGCCGAATACAACTCGCTCATACATTTACACTAGTAAACACCCCGCCTCATGCCGAAGGCATTCCTCCTGATTTACCTAAAACTTGTAAGAAAAGATTGCACTATAAATAAAATAAAACGCTAAGGACAAGGTAAAAATGAGCGCCGCTGTGCTAAAATTAATGAGCGTATCTCCATGCGATAAATCAAGCACCGGTAGTTTACGCGTAATTGAAATAATGCCGATAACAATAATGTATTGTCACTACATACTATAGTCGCGCATATAATAACGTAGGGTATAAATCAACTCAACCGAAGTATAAATACTGAATAAAGTAGCTAATATATTAGACGATACAGCATGATCGAAAAATAAATATGCCGGGGCATACGATAAGAACATCAAACCCATAAAAAAAACACAGGGTGATAATTACAATTGCTATGCAAAAATCGAGAATCCCTCATTTAAAAATAGAAGATGAATTTCTCGTTATTACTTGATAGCTAATTGAATATCACCCTGTGTAGGTATAAATTAATTATTTGGCTTCAGGAAAACGGAAAATGATACCGCCAACCAAACCAAATTGATATAAACTGCTAGCATCAGCTAAACCCGTAGCTGGTCCACCTGAACCTGAATAGAATCGACTTCCAATGGCTTGATACGTCGATTGCATTTGTCCTTGCAACTTAATACCAAGATTTTCCATTGGCCAAATATTCAAACCGGCTTTAACACCCCACGATAATTTTTCAATGGTACCATTGTTGTAGTTGCTTGGATTTTTCCAATTACCCACCATTAAACCGGCCTGCGCGCCAGTATAAAATTCCGCCATACTGCCCTGACCACGAAAATAACGGTTAACACCCAACATTAAATGATTCATGTTCAAATCGAAGGTGTTCGATTGCGGACCTGTTTTATAAAACGTCATGGGCGTGGTGGTATTCAACCGCTGAAACGAAGCTTCTATACCTGTTTTTGGCGCTGCCATGAATTCCATACCCGCACCCCATTGATAGGCTCCCTTTACGGTGCCTGCATAATAATTGAATGCATCATAACGCGAATCAATCGCATCGTCGAATACATAACCAGAATACAAATTCAAACGAACTTCTTGCGAAAATGCAGCCAAGGATGTTGCCATCAAGGTTAGAGCCAGTACAATTTTTTTCATGTTTTTAAATTTTATGGGTTTATAGATGTATGCAAAATAACTCAAATACACTTATGTATGCAAATAATTTGCATATTTTAAACCGCCTCCTTGTTGTAACGCGTAACCAATTATCATGAGATGCCACATCGGGTAGAATTAATTCTATGACTGGGAAACCTACATTTAAACGAGTAGACTACAACAAGTAGAAATCAATTTTAAAAAACTAGGCCTTCTCTTCTAAGGTGCGCACGGCACGATACGAAAAGAAAAGCGATACGGCTGCAATGAGTAAAACCAATATTATCTGTGTCATGGGTTATTCCAATTTAAGTTGTTATGACGCTAAATTACATCACGCAGTTTGTGGAAACCCGTTTTTAAACAATTAAAACCGAATAGCAGATAATTATTTCTTATCGAAGCGCATCATCATAACCGGACCGGCATTTAATTGCAGGGTAGTTCCCTGTACCGACCAACTATCAATCGACTTAAGCACATCCATAAAAGTAGATTCACCCTGCATGTTAGGACAAATCATGCGGGTCATGGCAATTTCATTCGCAAAAGAAATGGTATATTTTGTAGCATTGAAACTACCATTGAAATTGTTACAGCCGGCAAAACCATTCATGCGATGTTCTGTTACGTTGAAACTAATTTCGGGTTTCTTTTCAGGATATAAACCATCAAAGGCAATTCGGGGACCGCTAATAAAATTTAGCGTCCAATCGCCTTCCAATTGTAATACTGGATTGGCGGGTTTGCTATGTTTTTTAAATACACGGCACGAACTGAAGAGGGCAACAAAAACTACAAGGAGCAGCAAAACCTGTTTCATAGTGGCGTTTTATCGTTTAAGATTGCAAATGTAAGTGCATAAAGGCATTATATGATATAAATAGATGTCAATGATATTTTAATAATTAAATCATGCTTCTGAACAAAAAATTACAAGCCAAAGCAATTTAGGGCGTAAAAATGCATAATAAAAGTACTAAACAGGCTATAAATTCAATTAAAAATGAAGTGGGTTTATAAAAACCATTAAATATTGTTTTAAAATTTTATATATTAAAAAAATATAATGTATTGTTGTGGTTATAAAAAAAAGGTGGGCAACTACGAATTTATTCTACAAGGTTTCGGAAAACTTTGAATGAACTTTGATTAATTAGACCAATGTCTTATACCATCAAAATTAATATCATGCCACGCCGTATTATTTTACTCGACGACCACAACATGATTCGCAAAGGAATGAAATTGTTCTTGCAATTGAATTTAGGTTGCGAGAACATTACCGAAACGGGTTCTTGCAGTGAACTACTTATAACGCTTAAACAAGCGGCTTACACCCATTTAATTCTCGATATCATTTTAACCGATGGGAATGCCCTCGAAATTATTCCTACTATACGCAACTTATACCCTAACTTAAAAATTCTGGTTTTCTCCATGCAACCACCCGAAGTATATGGCGAAGCCTTGAAGCAATATGGAATTCGGCACTATGTAAGCAAAACAGCATCTGAAGAAGAAATTTTAAATTCGCTGCAAGATTTCATGGAAAACAAACCGCGCCTGGTTCGTGATACTGATGCAAACGGCAACCAAAATCCGTTCAGCTTGCTCTCTCCCCGCGAATTAGAAATCTTACATTATGTGCTAAAGGGTGTGGGAACCAAACAAATTTCCGACATGCTGAATATTAAAATGAATACGGTGTCAACACTCAAATTTCGTATTTACGAAAAAACAGGCACGTCTAATATTCGCGAACTAATTGAGCTCGCCATATTATATAATGTAAATTTTTAATCGAAAGGAAGTACTTTCGAATCCATGTTCCGTGGTTTAATTCTTGCCTCCTTTCTTCTGTTGCGTGTTTGCGTATGGGCACAACCCGATTATACGGTAATGCATTATACTACCGAGAATGGGTTGCCATCAAATGGTATCAAAGGAGTTGCGTACGATACCAAAACAGGATATTTGTGGATTGGATCTGAAGCCGGTATCATTCGTTTTAATGGTACCCAATTTAATGTGTTCAATAACATGAACACACCGGGGATGGCCAGTGACCGACTCGATTTTATGGAACAAAGTGTGGATGGTAATATTTACGCACGCGATCAAGCGTGGAACTGGTTTAAAATTGTAAAAAACCAACCCAAGTTTTTTCATAAAACACCTATGAAGGCAGAGAGTGCAGAACGCGAATACCTCGATTTGTTTTTAACCGATGATACGCTCAAATCGTTCATTAACAATATCAAACCGCACAACCGTTATTATACTAACTTTCTTACAATAGGCGATTCTGCTTGCCTGATGATGTATTACGAATACCGCATGGCTTTTGTAAACAAAAACTCTAAGATGGTTAAGTTTTTTAATAACGATATAAAAGCCTACGTAATTTTCAAAATAAATAACACGGTATATGCTTGGTCAATGGAAAAAGGTCTTTGTATTTTCAATCCAAACAACCTTACGTTTATCCCCACTGTCATTCGCAACGAAAATGGCCAAATAATTTCACTCGATAATAAAACACATCAAATTATTAGTTGTAAAGAAAGCGCTAGCACCTTCCTTTTTCACGAAAATGAAATATGGACAATTAGTGAAATGAACGGAGACTTGCAAGCGAAAAAAATCTGCAACAAATTCCCCATACAAACATTGGTGCGTTCTATTTGTGTTGATACCACTAACAACATGATTTTTGTTAGTACCAGTTCCAAAGGGTTGGTTTTACTTAAACCCAAACAGGTACTTCCTAAAAAAAGTGATGTGTCTATCAATCCGTTGCGCAATTCACATTATTCGCAGGTGGTAGTAGACTCTTTTACTGTATTAACAAACAATGGTGTTCTTATTGGCGAACCTACCCAAAAAAGTAGTCCTATTCCATTAAGCGAAAATTTTTATGCTACCGTTTATTTAGCCAACGATAGTTTGTTGATATACTTGTCGTCTAAAACAGCTAAAAACGAAAATTCGAATATTTCTGTTTACAACTACACCAACCAAACTAATTACGATTTTCCTAAAATAAAATCGCTGGAGGTTTTTTCGGCTTACTACGACAAAGGTCGAATTTATATGTCCACCACCTTTGGTATGGGTTATATGGAAGGCGATAGCCTTCATTATCTTTTTCGCAATCAATACCCACTCATTAGCGAAAATAAAACATTTGGTATGGAAAAAATCGCAGAAGGCGTTTTCTGGGTAGCCAGCTGCGAAGGCCTTATTGAATTTGATTTGAATAAAAATAAACGAAGCATTATATTACAAATGCCCGGTATTTGTATACGCAACATTCGGCGCATCGATAACGACGTTTACATTGGCACCTATGGTAAAGGTTTTTACATCTACCGCAATAAACAATTGCGTGCCATGCCCCTCGATAAAAATAATTACCTCGCCTTTGCACACTGCTTTATGCCCGACGAATTCGGATATATTTGGATTAGCACCAACCGCGGTCTCTTCAAAGCCAGCAAGAAAGATCTTCAGGATGCATTCGACCAAAAAGAAAGCTCGCTGTATTATCATTATTTAGGCAAAGCCGATGGTATGGATATTACTGAAATGAATGGCGGATGTACACCTTGTGCCGTTCAAATGAATGCCGAAACGATATCCTTCCCCACTATGGATGGCTTGTTGTGGGTAAACCCAAAATTATCAGGAACCCTTCTTCCTATTGGCGATATATACATCGATAAAGTAGTTGTAGACAATAAAGCCTATTCGCCCGATTCCTTTTTTAATACTAAACTACCCGCCGCAAGCAATAACATCGATATCCATCTCGATTATTTAGCTTGGTGCAATAAAGAAAATATTTATATCGAATACAAACTCAATAAAAGTAAAACCTGGAAACGCCTCAACAACGAAGCCGGCAACATTATTCATTTCGAAAATTTATCGGGAGGCAACTATACATTATATATCCGTAAACGCAATGGCTTCGGCATCAACAATTATTTCTATAAAGAAGTTTCGTTTAGCATCAATACACCATTTTATAAAAGCGCATGGTTTATTGCGTTCTGTATATTAGGTGGTATAGGCCTTATTGCCCTCGCATTTAAAATGCGTACCCAAAATCTAATTCGTCAAAAAGAGAAATTACAAGAACAAATCAACCAAAAAACAAAAAGCCTTCAAATGCAAAATGAAGTGCTCGAAAAAAGCAATCAAATAAATTCACGCCTCATTTCCATTATCAGTCACGATATTATTACTCCACTCAAATTCATGGCCTTGGGAAGTAAAAAATTACTCGATAAAAAACATGTAATGCCAATTACATTACAAGAGGAAACGATAACTGAAATAACCAATACAGCAACCGAACTGCAATCGTTAAGCACTAATATTTTAAATTGGATAAAATATCAAAATAAACACCGTCGGCAACAAGCCGAACTATTTGCACCCGCAGATGTTATTCAACAAGTATTTAAAATTTTATCTCCGATTGCAGCTGATAAAGACATACAGTTGATGTCGGATGTAGACAATCAATTAATGTGTACACAATTTCGCGAACCATTCAAAATTCTTATTTATAACTTAATCACCAATGCCATTCAATTCTCTACCCAATGTATCATTAGCGTAGAAGCTCATGTAAATTTAGAGCAACTTACCATCACTGTTAACGACGAGGGCGTAGGTATGACGGACGATCAAATTCAAAACATTATGTCAGACGAATTTATTATTTCGTCCGTGAACGTTGATAATAAAAAAGGTAATGGCCTGGGCTATCTAATTATCAAAGATTTGCTCAAATTATTGCAAGGCCATTTATCTATTCAAAGCGAAAAAGGAAAGGGCACCGCAGTGTCTTTTACGGTGCCCAAAACTTTATCTAATTCCTAACAATTAAGGCTGTACTTTTTTCCAGCGGAAAATACCAATTCGTTCTTCGCCATCCATTACTTGAATGGTATATAATCCATCGGCCACTTCGGGTACATTGGTCTGTATGGTTTGACGGCCCGGGCTTACTTGTTGTTGTGTACTATACACCAAACGGCCACTTACATCGTACATCAAAATAGTAGCTTGTTCGTGTTGCGCTTCCCACTGCACAGTAAATTGTCCCATACCCGGGTTCGGATACAAAATACATACCTGATCTATACCACGACGTTGTACATCAATTACTTCCGATACAACTTGTTTCTGTCCATCAATATCTACTTGTGTTAAACGATAATAATTATGCCCCACAGTAGGTGTTGTGTGGTTATAGGCATACACCAATGCTGTTGCACTTTGTCCGTTTTCGGCAAGGGTTCCCACTTTTGCAAGCGGCGTATATACGGTGCCGGCTGAACTGTATTCCAATTCGAAATGATGATTGTTCATTTCCATGGCTGTCTCCCATATCAACTCATTCGTATGTTGTTTAGCAAACCCTTCAAATCGGGTCAACGAAACCGGTAAAGGCACATTGCCCGGATTGGCAGCATGAACAAAAAACTGACTAAACCCTGTTACCGGGAACGTCAAAGTCCAATACGAACCCGTCCAATTCACGGTTGGCGTTATTACGGTTGCAGGCGCTACACCTAACACACCCGATACTTTGCTAATACGAATGGCAGGTATGTTCGGATCGGTATTGCTACCACTGGTTGGTAAATCGGGGTATATACCATTGGCGGCATTGTAATTGGTAAAATCGGCTTGGGTAAAATACAAGGTCAGTGTTGCAGGGCCATTGTTGGTAGGCGTAATTAAATAATGCCGCTGTAAATAAGGCTGTCCATTAAATTGCTGCACTGTATTGTCTACATAAACATCAACTGTTGTTGCACCCAACGCATTCCCTCCTACACCATCTTGTATAGTAGCTAACACATCACACACATTGTTCGAATACGTTAATGTTAAACCATCTAAATGTTGCTGTGTTTGCGTTGTATAACCGGGCGCTTGTTGAGCTACATTCCCACTTGGTGTGGTTAAATTAATATTCACCACACTCGTGGCTGAACATAAACCCGACGATGTTGCCGTTACTGTATACGTTTGATTACCGGGCACTACTACTGTTTGTGTTGGCCCCGTTAAATTACCCGGTTGCCAATTGTAATTTAAACCGGTGCCCGATGCATTTAATTCAAATACATTTCCACCTCCACAATTCACTGAACTCAATACCGATGCAGAAACTTGCACTGTGTTTGGTGCTATGGTGTTACCCGATGTAAAGGCTGCACAACCTAAACTATCATAAATAGTAAAGCCGTAAAAACCAATTGAAGCGGGTAAGTTACCCGTACCTATATAACCAAACGAATAAGGAGTACCTCCTGTAGCACTCACCTGAATTGAAACAGTTGTTGCACCACAAGCAATAGTACCCGGTGTTGACGTAGCCACTAATTGCGCCGGTTGCGTTACCGTATAATTATTCAAACTTGCTATACAACCATTGGCATCGGTAACCGTATAATTGTACACGCCGGCCGCTGTTGGCGTAGTACCCGTTCCTGTATACGGTAACGTACCACCGCTGGCTGAAACCACTACATTGGTTGCATTACCAAAACATTGAATTGGCGGATGCGAAGCCGATACAACTAAAACCGAAGGTTGTGTTACACTACCCACCGCGTTGGCCGGACAACCATTGGCGTCGGTTACGGTGTACGAATATGGTCCGGCATTTATGTTGTTGATAGTGCCCGTACCCGTATAAGGCGATGTGCCACCACTGGCCGAAATGGTAATACTGGTTTGTCCACCATTACATAAAATGGTTCCTACACTAGCCGAAACTACTAAGGCCGACGGTTGCGAAATACTACCCGACGTTTGTGCCGTACAACCATTGGCATCGGTAACCGTATAGGCATACGGACCAGCCGTAATAAAGAATGTTCCTGTTCCTGTATAAGGAGACGTTCCTCCATTCGCTGTTACATTCACGGTACTACTTGCACCAAAGCACAATATTGGACTCGCCACCGAATTAGCCATTAAAACCGAAGGTTGTGCAATAGTCAATACCGAGGTAGCCGAACAAACATTGGCATCGGAAACCATTACAGTATATGTACCCGCATTCAAACCCGTAAACGTATTGCCCGGCTGTATGGGTCCATTATTCAATAAATAAGCATAACTAGGCGATCCGCCTGTGGTGGTGGCCGTTAACGTTGTGCTTCCTCCATTACATAAAATGGCACCGGCACTTAAACTTAAATTTGGACTTTGATTCACCAATACTTGCGTGGTGGTGGTGGCGGTACACCCCCCGGCGGACACACCCGTTATGGTATACGTAGTTACCCCTAAGGCCGGACTCACACTTACACTCGAACCACTTAAATTACCAGGTTGCCATGTATAAGTACTGGCACCCGTCGCACTCAACGTAGTGCTTTGACCGGAACATATTGTAGTTAAACCAGTAGCAGGAACCGGTGTTGGCAAAGCATTCACAGACGCTACTTCCACTGCCGATGATGCTATTGCAGGTAAAGCACAATTATCGGAACTCGCCATGGTACAATACACTTGAGCATTGTTTACCGGCGAAGAATATACAAACGTATTCGATGAACCACTTTGTACCGATGTGCCATTTACAAAAAACGTATACGTTGGCGTTAACCCCGTTCCGGTAGCCGTAGCTGTATACGTAATACTATTGCCGGCGCAAACAGGGCCTGCCGGCGAAACACCTAAACTGACACTCGCCACAGTGGCCGGATTTACCGTGATGGTAGCACTACCGCCCACGGCATTCGCGTCGCAACCATTGGCGCCGGTTACCGATAATAAAGTATAGGTGGTTGTATTGGTTGGACTCACCTGAATAGCGCTACCACTCAAATAACCGTTTACCGTAGTACAATTGGTGCCATCGGTATACACTACAGTGTATGGCGATGCTCCACCGGTGATGTTAACGCCCAAGGTGGTGGAATTGCCTGTACATATTGTACTAAAACCACTTACACTCATCAAGGCCAACGAAGGCGGATTACACGCTGCTTTTGGCGAAAACGCTACCCCCTTAATGGTATTCCCTGCAGTAGTAGTGTATAAAATAATATTGTTGACTACGTTAATATTGATAGGTTGATTATACCCTGCACTGTCTATTAATCGGTATAAACTATTGGCATTCAAACCACCATTCCCCGACGATACATACAAATGAGCGCCTAGACATTTACGCTCAGCCGCAATACCAAAGCCACCAAAAGTGGTGGGATAACTACCATTCGTTACCCAAGTACCATTCACTAATGAATATTTATAAATATTACCCACAGAAGCACTCGAAGAAACCGTTGCATACAAAATATCAAAAGAAGCGCCATTCTGCCCCGAAGAAATTAAATAGAAATCGCACATAGCACTGAAAGCAGGAAGACCGGGCAAGGGGGTTAAAGCACTTGGTATTGGTCCATTCAAGGATGAAACCATTATATTAGTGGCACTAGCCTGCGAAGCATAAAGCACACCACCAAAAGGTTTAATGGCACGGATATTTGATGTCACTAATGGGGCAGTACCCATATTGGTAAAAATGCCCCCGGTTTCATTGGCATACCAATCCGTGTTATTTAAACTGGCGGCCGAACGAGACGTTTGTGTACCGCTTAAACTGACTGTATAAGTAGTTGCAAACTGCATACCACCATTGCTGTTAACGGTCAATACAGCCCGTGGTGGATGGGGAGCACCTGTAATTGTTCCGGAAGTTAATGGTGTTATGATTCCCGCCATAGATAGTAAGGTTCTATCGTTATTGAAACTCAAATAACCGGCAGAGGTTCCTGTTCCTTGAATTCGAAAATAATCTCCCGCGCCTAATCCATTGGTATTTGTATCGGCCAATAAATTCAAAATAGGTGTTTGTCCGGTTGTGGTTTTATTCAATTCAATAAAACGAACGGCAGAGGCCGAAGAAACAGTTGTACCTGAACTCGTTGCTACATTCACCACTAAATTACCTTGCGTAAACGATGTTTGGGCTACTACTGTATTACCCAAGGCGAATAATAGGGCGAATAACCCCGTGGTCAATTTCTTCATAAAAAAAATAATTTCGACGCAAAGATAATTAGCCCTTTAGTTAATTATGTTATTATCAAAATAATACACTATAAATAGCGCAACTTAAACGTTTCACAACCACTTCGCCCTAAATGAACGAACAATACTATGGAGAAATGGCATGGGGTTGAAACGGCTCATAATCACTACTTCCTCACTGAAGGTCGTTTTTTCGTCTAAGAAGCGAAACAACAAATCAATCGTGTTTTTTTTATACAAGGTATCGAAAAGTGCCGGTCCACAGGCATTATCACGCTCTAATATATCAAGCAAGAGTCGGTCGTAATAGCGAAACCGATGCCGAATAAGGTTTTCTGCCACCGGCCGTGCCGCTTTTATATTGGCAATCACTTGCTTTATTTTTTCGCCCGACGCCATGAACGAATAACCTGTAGACGGTTTAACCCAAGAACCTGCTGTTCCTATTTTAGTATGGTATTCACTGCCGGCTTTATGAAAGGGTGTAGTGCTCATAGGTATCTCACCCTGTTCTTTGCCTACCACACAATACGAAATACCTGCTAGATAATTTCGCAACACGTCTTCATACACCGCATCATCCCATACCGTTGAACTAAACGCCGTAAATTCTACCAAAGCCTTCCGCTTCGAATAGGGTAAAACATACATAAAACTGCAGGTGTTCGGCTTCGCGAAGCGAAAATCCATTAACTCTACTTGCTCGGGATTAAACACGTCGGTATCGGTTTCAACTTCCCACCCTAAAAAATGTTGCACTACGTTTACTTGATGCCGCGTGTATTCGGCGCTCGGCGCTTCCACACGGCTATCAAAAAAATGACGTGCGAAATACGTGCCTTTTTCACCCTGCAAACACAATGGATATACATCAGGTTCAACCGAAACAATACGATCGGTATACCACGTAATATTCGGCGACGCCAACAGTCGTTGCTTTGCGTAAGTAAAAAACGCATCCGCCCGAAGCATTTTATACGTGTATGGAAAAAGTTTCAAATTGTATTCACCCCACGAAGTACGCACAGCGGCCTGCTGCCAACGATGTTCAATTAAATGATCCCATTCCTTCGATTCGGTTTCCCAATAACACCAACGTTTGTCGTTGAGTCCTTGCTCAACGGGCTCCACTATTAATATGGTTTTTTTCGCGAAATAGGCATCGTTCAGCATCGCTAACGCCAATTGCATCCCCGCCGCACCGGCACCACCTATTACATAATCATATACCATAGGCTATATTGAAAAACAAAAAAAACACAACCTGCGAAACGAAAATATGCCAACTTACCCGAACATTTCCGTTCAAGTTGGCGTATTGGTAAATAGCATGAAACATCAAGGAAGCACCCATCCAACCGGCATAATTCACCCAATCGGGTTGCCCCGCATCAAACAACCAAAAACCAAAACGAGGCGCCAAAGGTTCAATAATGCCATCCAACAAGGTCATCGCAAAAGCTCCGGCCAACACACGTAATAATTTATTGTTTAATAGCGCCGAAGCAAGTGATGCCGTACTCATTACCAAGATGGTCCAATTAATACCAATCAACCAAGGCACACCGGCTACTTTCGGTCCCAAATGATGCAAATACCGATAAGGCCCAAACAAGATGCCATAATGTACCCCATGCATTTCAATAAGCAAGGAGGCTATGTATACAAAAACAACATATAAGGCCGTTTTTTTATTGAGTCCGTAAAAAGCCAATAAAACGCAACATGAAATAAGCAAGTTCAGCGGCGTTTTGGCCATAAACCATTCAGTATAACCCAACGAAACACCCACCATGGCTGAAACAGTAAACAACCAAACGGTTGCCAAAGCAAGATTGATGGGTTTCTTGAATGATTCGATTACCTGGTTCATGCGTTGGAATTAGGAAGCATATCGGCCACAATACGAGCACTTTGTAAACATAAAGGTATTCCGCCACCCGGATGCACCGAGCCGCCACAGAAATATAAATTATTAAATTGCTTCGAGAAATTAGGATGGCGCAAAAAGGCCGCATAACGCGAATTACTGGCCGTTCCGTATAAAGACCCTCCAAACGAAGCCGTCTTACTTTCAATACTCCGCGGTTCTAGAACCTGCTCGCTTACAATCAGCTCTTCAACCGAACAATGCAAAGCCTTACTGAGTTTTTTTATAATTACCTGACGGGTTTGCTGAATCAACGCATCCCAGTCTTGCCCTACATGGGAAGGTGCATTCACCATCACAAACCAATTTTCGCATCCCTCAGGCGCATCATCGAGGCTTAATTTCGAGCTGATATTCACATACACGGTCAAATCGGTCGGCATCGTTTTTTCCTCAAACAACGCATGAAATTCTTGTTCGTAATTATTGCTGAAAAAAATATTGTGCAAGTGTAACTGCTCAAACGTTTGTTTTATGCCCCAATAAAAAATAATCCCTGAACTCGATCGTTCTTGCTGCAATATCTTTTCTGGCGCCGCCACATCGGGCAACAACGTACGATACGCTGAAAATACATCGCGGTTGCACACCACCACATCGGCCGGATACTCCGTATCATTGATTTGTACCCCACGCACGGCTTTACCCTCGTGCAACAAACGATCTACCGAGGTATTTAAATGAAAATCAATGCCCAACTCGGTGGCTAAAGCATACATCGATTGACTGATTGCCGCCATACCCCCTTCGGGAAAATAGGTGCCCAAAGCCATTTCTAAATGAGGTATCATCGACATAATACCAGGTGTTTTATAAGGCGATGAACCATTGTAGGTAGCATACCGATTAAACAACTGCACCAATTTCGGATTGGTAAACGTGGCACTATTCAACGCATTTAAACTACTGAACAAATCTAATTTTGGAATGGCCGCAATCCCTTTTAACGTTGCTACATCGGTAAACGAATTAAACTTATGCAAGGAACGCTCAACAAACAATGGCGCCGTGCGTTCATACTTAAAAGCATTACGGTTCAAATACGCTTCAATACTAGCAGCCGATTCGTTGAAAAACTGCGACGCGGTTCTTACAAAATCGGCCTCATTCGCCGGCATGGAAAAAAAAGAGCCATCGGGCCAGAAATAATGACAAACCACCGGTTGACGCGAATAATTAAAATAATTGCGCGGATTTTTACCCGCATACAAAAAAATATCGTCGACGTATTGAGGTAATGTAAAAAGCGAGGGGCCGGCATCAAACCGAAAACCGGCATCGGTAAACGCATGCAACTTTCCGCCTACAAAGGCATTCGACTCATACACCTGTACCCGATACCCTTTTACCCGCAATCGTATTGCGGCCGCTAATCCGGCTACTCCGGCTCCAATAACAATGGCGGTTTTCACCGAACAAAGTTAACCGATACCCCTTTTTTACCTTCGAATTAATTTTTATAGACTATTTTAACGCCAACCAGCCAATTCCTAGAGGCGTCTTGGCTCAAATTAGTTTATTATGAAAAATTGGATAAGTTGTTTGTTTTTATTGTTCCTTGCCACAGCAGCCAAGGCTAACAACGAAGCCGGCGGACAAATCAGCACCCGTTACTTGAGCGCCGGTCAGCAAGAAGTTAAAATAACCCTTTGGGTCGATTCAACCGGACTTACCGCCAACAGCATCAATTATTCCGTACAAGGCAATGGACTCACAACCCCATACACCGCTTCTTTAAATAGCTCTACAACCATTGGCAATGCCCTAATGGAAAATGTTTACCTCGATACCGTAAGTTTCACCACCACGGGTTCCTATAAATTCGTTTACCAAAGCTGTTGCCGCAGTGCGCAAATCACCAACTTGGTTTCGCCCGCACAACAGAACTTCTATATCTATACACAGTTTTATTACAGTCCGAACATTGTAAACTCCACACCCGAATTTTTAAATACCCCCGATTTTTACGCCGGTTTGCTCGATACGTTCTTGCACAATCCCTTAGCCGCCGATATCGACAACGATGCCGTTATTTTTGGTAGTGGTTCGGTGTATGGTAACAACGGACAAGTCATACCCTTTAATTTTAATCCTTACCCTTTTTTCGGATGGTCGTTTGGTATTGATAGTTTAAACGGTGAAGTGCATTGGATGCCATCTACTACCGGAACATATGTATATACCGTGGTGGTGAATGAATGGCGCAATGGAACCAATATCAGTTCATCGCTTCGCGAAGCCCTTATTAATACTTGCAATGGTTGCAAAACCACGATGAGCAACGACTTCATGTTTCAAACCGATGGATGGCCAAACAATGGTCAACACGTATTATTGAATACCTATGCCAACACACCGTATAGCATTACATTCAGTGGCACAACATCAGCCATGAATGCCAATTCCTTAGTAATGAAAATGCCGTCGCAACCGAATGTGCATCAAAACAAACCGGTATTTACCTCGGTGCAAACAGGGCAAACCGTAAGTGGTACATTCACCTGGACGCCGCAAACAACGCAAGTTAACAACGACCCGTATTTGGGTGTATTGGTAGGTCAAGAAATCAATGCCACCAATCAACGTCGCCAAAAAGAAAAAACCATTTACATCAAAGTAAATCCCGGACAGGCCAATGGGTTGAATGAAACAGAACAACAACGCTTGCATGTTTATCCGAATCCGGCACAAACCACCTTGCGTATTGATTTCAATGAAAACAACATTGCAAATAAATACCTTCACATAGTAAGCATGGATGGCCGTGTGATGTTCGAACATAAGCCTGGTACCACACAAGGCACCATTTTAGTGGATGTTCAAAACTGGGCCAATGGAGTATATATTCTCAAATCGAATTTCCACGACGCACAAACCGTATTGATTCGTCATTAATCGAAAAGTAAACGATATTAGTTTTTTTATAACAGCTTCCTTGTTTAAACACAAGGAAGCTGTTTATCTTTATACCGTATGGAATCGCTATTTACCTTTCTTGCTTTAGTATTGGTTGTAATTTATGTTTTACCAATCATCTTTTCGTGGCGTGCGTATAAAGAAGCCAAAGAAATTCGGAACGATGTTTACGATTTAAAAAAAGAACTATTAGCACGGTTAAAGCAGTTGAATACGCCAGTATTACCGCTAACAGAAAGCGAACCGCTTGCCCCTGAAATTAAACAAGAAGCAGATCCGGTTGTAGAGGATCTGTCTGAAACACCACCGCCGATAATAGCAGTTACAGAAGAACCCATCATTACCCAAATACCAACAGTACCTGAAACACCAAGCGCACCACACGAAACCAGCGGGGCCAAGGATAGTAAACCAGAACTGTACGAACCCATTGGTAGTTTCAAATGGCCGGCCTTTAATTTAAACAAAACCAATCTTGAACAATTTATTGGCGAAAAACTCATCAGCATTATTGGTATTGCCATTTTGGTATTGGGTATTTTCTTCACGGTTAAATGGGCGGTAGACAAAAACATGATGTCGGATGCCGCCAAAGTATTGGTTGGCTTTGCCGCCGGGGCCATCTTGATTGGCATTGCGCACAAGCTCAGTAAAAACTACCGCGCATTTAGTTCCATATTAGCCGGTGGGGCTATTGCCATCTTTTACTTTTCGGTTTATCAAAGTTTTCAGGCCTATCATTTAATGCCGCAAACCGTTGCCTTTGTAGCCATGATTTTTATAACCTTGTTCGCAGTGGTTTTATCGACGATATACAACAAAGTGGAATTGGCCATGATAGCGTTAATAGGTGGCTTCCTTACTCCTTTCTTTGTTAGCTCGGGCGAAGGCAATTTTGTTGTGTTGTTTTCGTACATGCTTATTTTAAACATCGGCATGTTTTGCTTGGCCTACTTTAAAAAATGGCCCATACTCAATTTAACCGCATACGTGCTTACACTTATTATTTACGGATTTTGGTTAAGCAATAATTACAATCCAAAACAACATGCGCCTTCGTTAGCTTTCTTATTTGCAACCCTGTTTCACATCACGTTTTTTGCCACCGCCTTGGTGTATAACCTTCGAAAACAAGAACGTTTTGGCGCCCCCGAAATTGGTTTGTTATTGAGCAACGCATTCGCCTATTTAGTGGCGGGTTTATTTATTTTAAACAATATACACGATGGACAATGGCGCGGTTTATTTGTATTAGCCATCGCCACCGTTTACTTACTGGTTACGTATACTTTGTATCGCAAACAAGGCATCGATAAAAATTTATTGTACTTACTCATAGCCTTGGTTTGTTCGTTTATAAGCTTGGCGGGGCCTATTCAACTAAAAGGCAATTCCATTACCTTGTTCTGGGCGGCCGAGGGAGTCCTGCTTTTATACATCGGACAAAAATCGAATTTGGCGATGCTGAAACAAGCCTCCGCACTCATTGCTATTCTCACCGTTGTAAGCTTAGGAATGGATTGGAACAACAATTATTATGCCGTTCGTATTTACCGTTTATCGCCGGTCTTAAATCAAGCTTTCTTAACCACACTTATTGTAGCCATCAGTTATTTCGCACAACGGCTTATGTTGCGCTCCGAAACCGAAACGCATTGGTTCTGGCATAAATTACCTTTAAACTATTGGCGAACATGCTTGTTGTTATTATTAGGGGCCGTTATTTTATTAGGTGGTTATTTCGAAGTGGGGTATCAAGCCTGGGTATTCAGCGGGGTAGAAGCCTTCCGCAATGTTATGCAAGGCACATGGATAATGGCTGTATTGGCGAGCTTACTTTTTATGGTTGTAAAAAAACAAAACAAACTAATTCCCATATGGGGTTGGTTGGCCTTGCTTATTTTTTTCGTGGCCTATATTTTATACGAAACAGCCATCAAAGAATTATGTCACAGACATTTAGGCGGCATTTTAAAAGGTACTTATTACCATGCGCATTATCTCTTGCCGTTGATGGGCTTGTTGGTTGTGGCACTGCTTGTTCAAACCCAATTAAAGGCATCGCAAAAAGATAGTAGCCATTTTAAATATGCCTCGTGGGCACTCACCCTAGCTACTTTGTATATACTCAGTGCCGAAAGCATTCATCTCTGGGTACACAATGCTTACGAACGTGGCTTCGCTTGGGAAGACAGCGAACGCAAGGCCATTAAAACAGCATGGCCCATTATATGGAGCATTTGCTC
>JBIKQE010000181.1:0-4838 GCA_044349815.1 Chitinophagaceae bacterium
AAGCCTGGGCTAAACCGTTAGGCACTTCTTGAACGGCATACTGAAATGAACAACCCATTTCAGCGCCATCGCCCAATAACCGTTTGAATTGCGCATTGTCTTCGGGGGTGGTAATAATCAATATCTCACGAATTCCCGCCATCATCAAAACCGACAATGGATAGTAAATCATCGGCTTGTCGTAAATCGGCATTAATTGCTTCGAAATCGCTTTCGTGATGGGATATAATCGGGTGCCGGAACCGCCGGCCAAAATAATGCCTTTCATGCTATAGAAACTAAGTTAAGAATATTGTTTCGCGTAATATTGTTGGTAAGCACCACTGGTTACTTCCTTCAACCATTCGGGGTTATTCAAATACCAATCGATGGTGGCCGATAAACCTTCTTCAAATGTTACCGAAGGTACCCACCCAATATCATTTTTAATTTTAGAGGCGTCTATTGCGTACCGTAAATCGTGACCGGCACGGTCTTTAACAAACGTAATCAACTCGGCACTCGTTCCAACAGGGCGTCCCAATTTTTCATCGCACAACGCACACAATAAACGAATTAAATCGATGTTCTTCCATTCGTTGTGTCCGCCAATATTATACGTTTCTCCAACGCGACCTTTATGCAACAAGGCATCAATGGCGGCCGCATGATCCAATACATACAACCAATCGCGCACATTTTCGCCAGCTCCATATACCGGTACCGGTTTCATGTTCACAATATTATTAATAGCCAAGGGAATCAATTTCTCCGGAAAATGATTGGGGCCATAATTGTTCGAGCAATTGCTAACAATTATAGGTAAATGATAGGTATGGTAAAAGGCCATCACCAAATGGTCGCTCCCGGCTTTACTTGCCGAATAAGGACTCCGTGGATCATACGAGGTGTCTTCGTAAAAAAATCCCGTATCGCCCAAACTGCCATACACTTCATCGGTCGAAATATGGTAAAACAAACGGTCGGTGTACGGTGCTTGCCAATGTGCTTTGGCAGCATTCAGTAAGTTCCCCGTACCCAATACATTGGTTTTTACAAAAGCCAATGGGTCGCTAATCGAACGGTCCACATGCGATTCGGCCGCTAAATGCACCACCGTGTCAATTTGGTACTTACTAAATACATCGTTCACAGCTTGCTCGTCGGTAATATCTCCTTTTACAAAAACGTAATTGGGCAACAAGGCCACATCGGTCAAATTAGCCAAGTTACCAGCGTAGGTTAACGCATCAAAATTCACAATACGATACTGCGGATAATGCGTTACCAACCGACGTACCACATGCGAGCCAATAAAGCCCGCACCGCCCGTAATCAGTATGTTTTTAGCATATGTCATAGGGTACAAATCTAACTCATTCCTCGCTAATAGCCGAACGCGTTGTCTTTTTCTCGGAAAAGAACACTAAAAGCACAAACAACGCGGTAGACCAATACGAGGCAATGCTTGCCGATGCGGCTCCCCAAATACCATAATCGGGTATCCACAACACATCGAAAATGACGCCAACAAAAAAGCCAATAATGGCTGAAACGAAATTAATCCATACCCGCCCCGTACCACTGAAATAAGCACTTACAATCATAATTACCCCAAATGGAGCAATGCCTCCCAACAGCAAAGCAATCATACTCGACACCTCAGCATAGGCTTCCCCAAATAAAACCGGCACTAAATATCGTGCCATCACGGCGCCAAGAAGCCCGGCTATAAAAACATACAAAACCAACAAAAATGTCCAGCGCCGAGTTTCTTTATATAAATTCTCCCTATCGGTTCGGTTCGAAATATTCCGAAACAAGATGCTTTGCAAGGCTTGCGGAAATAACCAAAGCAATTGGGTTAATGAAACCGACAAGGTGTAAATACCCAAATCGGGTGGGGGGCACTCAAAAAAGCGTAAAAACCATACATCAATTTTATAATTTAAAAACTGAATCACATTCGTAGCAAAGGCTAAGGCCGAATACTGCCACAAAGGGGCAAATCCCTGAAAGGGCATCGATGCGTTATCGGAAGGCAAGCCTTCGCGCAATAAAATCCATTGCGCCAAGCCAATGCTTGTGTAAACCACCAATAAAATAGGCAATTTAGGCCAATTCAACGATGGAAATACAACATACAGCATCACGGTGGCCACCAACAAACACAAAGATCCTCCCAGTTGTATCCAGGCCGTTTTTTTAAACTTATTTTGTGCTTGAAGCAGGGCGCTCTGGCATTGAACAGCCAATAATAACAAGCTGTGAAGCGGAATTAATACCAAGGGCCATCCCGTCAATAAACTATTGGGCAAGAGCCACGAATTGCCCGAATAGGCATACAGCCAAGTAAACGCCGCTAATACAATACCCGCGCAAAACAAAACCTTCCGAATAATTCCCTGTGCATTATGCACATTCAGCTTGCCCGAGGCTATAAAATAAACCAATGCGCCCGGTAATCCTACACTCAACAACAAGGTGCTGAATTGCGTAAACTGCAGGTAAAGCGCCCATTCGCCCTGTAGCGAGGGGCCCAGCATCCGCGCCAGCACCAACGTATTCAAAAAGCCGGCCCCCACGCTAATTAACTGCGCACTATACAGGGAAATAATATTTTTTTGAATATTCAAAACAATAGGGGGTAAAAAAATAATAAACGCCTCCAACAACGAAGCATTTATATTTGCAACCTGCAAAATAAACAATTCTATGAATAAAGGTCCTGTATCGCAGTTTATTGAACACAACTACCGCCACTTCAACGCCGCCGCTTTAATGGATGCGGCCAAAGGCTACGAAACGCATTTGCTCGAAGGCGGTAAAATGATGATCACCCTCGCCGGCGCCATGAGCACCGCCGAATTAGGTATCTCCTTGGCCGAAATGATTCGTCAAGATAAAGTGCAAATTATTTCTTGCACCGGTGCCAACCTCGAAGAAGATATCATGAATCTCGTGGCCCACTCACACTACAAGCGCGTACCCAACTACCGCGATTTGAGCCCGCAAGACGAATGGGATTTACTCGAAAACCATTACAACCGCGTTACCGATACCTGCATTCCCGAAGAAGAAGCCTTCCGCCGTTTGCAAAAACACATCCATCAACTATGGAAGGATGCCGACGATAAAGGTGAGCGTTACTTCCCGCACGAATTCATGTACAAAATGCTCCTCAGCGGCGTGTTGGAACAATACTACGAAATTGACCCTAAAAACAGTTGGATGCTGGCGGCCGCCAAAAAAAATATTCCCATCGTAGTCCCAGGTTGGGAAGATAGCACCATGGGCAACATCTTTTCGTCGTACATCATCAAAAACGAAATGAAGGCCACTACCATGAAAAGCGGTATCGAATACATGGTTTGGTTGGCCGATTGGTATCGTCAAAACAGCGAAGGTAAAGGTGTTGGATTCTTCCAAATTGGTGGCGGTATTGCCGGCGATTTCCCAATTTGCGTAGTGCCCATGATGTACCAAGATCTCGAATGGCACGACGTTCCCTTCTGGTCGTACTTCTGCCAAATTTCCGATTCAACCACCTCGTATGGTTCCTATTCAGGCGCCGTGCCCAACGAAAAAATTACGTGGGGCAAACTCGATGTCAATACTCCCAAGTTCATTGTAGAAAGCGATGCCACCATCGTAGCACCCCTCATTTTTGCTTGGATTTTAGGCCAATAAAAAAATATAGAATGGCATGTTGGTAGATTGAAAAATCGGTTTATATTTGCACTCCATTCAGTTCTTTTAAAAACGAGTTGTAAAACTCACATCACGCGGAAGTAGCTCATTTGGTAGAGCACAACCTTGCCAAGGTTGGGGTGGCCGGTTCGAGCCCGGTCTTCCGCTCTAAAATCCATTCTTCTACCGAATGGATTTTTTTTATCAAACTTCGGTTTCGGTAAATACCCTGGTGGTGGAATCGGTAGACACGCAGGACTTAAAATCCTGTGGGCAGCAATGTCCGTGCGGGTTCAAGTCCCGCCTGGGGTACAAAACTCCTCGTAGCAATACGGGGAGTTTTTTTATGTCTTTTTTTTGAAGCGCATCAGCATCGCTTTGTTCAGCCATCATCCCGCTTTTCGCAGCTACAAGGTAGCTTGCTTCAATCGGGGCTATCCGCCTGAGGCGGACTCATCGCCTGAATCATTCTTCAGCCAATCAAACAGCCCAAAGACAAGCATGAAACAATTTTAGAATCGTTTAATTCTGTAATTCTTTAATCCTGTAATTCTGTAATCGTGCCATCGTGCTTTCTCATGTCGGGCGGTCACGAAATACTCTCGCTCCCATTCTGTTTCCCGCACTCATTTTTCCCACCGCCTCATGCCATAGGCATAACTCCATAAAAGCTCACATATATAAACTCGTCACCTCTGTGATAATCGGGCGGCCACAAGGGCGCGCCCCTACAAACCCGTTTCCCGATACTGTTTCTGTTCCTGATGTATATCACACCCACGCTGTTTCCCGCACTCATTTTCCCCACCGCCTCATGCCGTAGGCATACCTCTATAAAAGCTCACATATATAAACTCGTTACCTCTGTGATAATCGGGCGGCCACAAGGGCGCGCCCCTACAAACCCGTTTCCCGATACTGTTTCTGTTCCTGATGTATATCGCACCCGCGCTGTTTCCCGCACTCATTTTCCCCACCGCCTCATGCCAAAGGCATACCTCCATAAAAGCTCAGATATATAAACTAGTTACCTCTGTGATAAATTTCGCTTTGCCTCATGCCAAAAGCATTCCTCCATAACACCTCAAACCTATCAACTCTATATCCTCTGTGATAAATTTCGTTTCGTCTCATGCCAAAGGCATTCCTCAATAACACCTCACACCTAT
>JBIKQE010000182.1:0-4817 GCA_044349815.1 Chitinophagaceae bacterium
TTAAATTGTTTTCAGAATGAATGTTACGATCGTAGCCATGAATATAATTGGAGTCTGCAATAGTATTACGGTTATGCTCACTACAAGTGGCTAAGCCAATACGGCCAAATTGCTTGGTATAACTTAAATCGTTATAAATATAATTGCTGTTGGATTCTCCAGAATCAATTCCTTCAAAACGCAATGCATCGCCGGTGTCATCGTATTTAATTCCGAGATTATTACAATATTGCCTGTATTTTAAGCCCCATACATTCTTAATTACATTCCGATTAACTTTTACCGTATCGTTTATATAGGCATAATCTCGGTTATAAATAGTAATGCCATTCCCATACATATTTTCAATAATTATATTATCAATGAAAACACTTTTAAAGTTTTCAATATGAATACCGGTACCCATTTTAAACGTAAAATTTTGTTGTTGGCTAGTATCAACGTACTCGGCTGAATTGTTGGGTTGATTTATGCCTTCTAATTTCAAACCGCAGATATTGATTTCCGTATTAGGTAAGTCATTAGGATTTTTTGTTTCAGGTGGGTAAATGTATGCATCTGTATCGTTTTGTCCACTTGTTCTTAAATAAATAAAATTATGGGCAACGGGGTTGGTGGATTGTATAATGGGCATTGTGGTACCCGTGTTATACGATAAGAAATTTGTATCAGCCGGGTTTGTACTATGCATCATGCCTATATCTACCATGACGGAATCAAGATAAGTATTGAATGAAGTGTTTGATTCTATGCCATTTATTGTATAATTTGGAATCTGTTTTGATAAATAAAACGTTTGAGAATCTATATTGCCGATATAAAAAGAGCTTTGTTCCGTTTCGGTTGCATTTAAATAAGTACTCATCTTACTCTTAAGCGTACTATCGTTAATTGATAACCCAATAATGTTGATGGTAATTTTAGCATGGTAATTACTGTATGGCCTGAACCAATTATTGGACAAATCATTCCTTACAGCCACTAATTTATCGTTGATGTTGTATGGCACTATTGTATTGCCTATTCCTGTGTTTAAAGGTACTAAAATGGTAAATATTTTATCGGTATCATTGGTGGTTTCACAATATTTATAAATTTTCTCCATTACCGTGGTGAAACATCGACGAAACCCGATAGTTTCCTTGGTTAAAGATAGTCCGCTAGGTGCAGAATCAATATAATCTTGCACATTGTATATTCTTCCGTAATCGGTTTGTTGTTTTGCACTACCAACCTTAAACGTAAAACTTATTGCCAAGCACATCAGCATTATTTTAATAAAAAGGGCGTTTAGGCTTGAATTTAATGGCATTTTGCAACTAATTCTGTTGCCATATATTTTGATTATCAGGTTACTATGCATTAGCATACGGTATGATTTATTAAGTAAACATAAGCATTCTGTTTGAAAAGTGCAATAAATTGGTGTTATTATTATTTTCGGCCCCGTGGTTTGTTCGAACTAACCACCAACTGTAACTGTTCAAATACAACCGCATTTATGTCGTTTAGGTCCTTTAGGTCGTTTAAAGGACAGAAAGGACCTAAAGGACAGAAAAGCTGAAGAAAGAATCGTACGCTGAAAAAATAGCCTTGATGGTAGCGGAAAGCTGTGGCTGGGGGTGCGCCGAGCGAAGCGAGGCGCAACACCCGGCCACACTTGGAGCGGACAGCAAGACGGGTGCCGACCCAAGCGATGCCGCTGCGCTTCAAAAAAAATGAGGCTTGCCGAAAGCAAACCTCATTGTTGTTGTAAAAAATGATGGGAGGGTTTATTTCCCTTCGCCCATTTGTTGAATGATGCTTTCGCTCACGCCCGTGAAGGAGAAACCGCCATCGTGGAAGAGGTTTTGCATGGTGACTTTGCGCGTAAGATCGCTGAATAAACTCACTACATAATTGGCACACTCTTCGGCATTGGCATTGCCCAAGGGCGACATTTTTTCGGCATACTCGAAGAAGGCATCGAAACCGCTCACGCCGCTACCGGCGGTTGTCATGGTGGGCGATTGCGAAATGGTGTTCACGCGCACTTTTTTCTGCATGCCGTAATGGTAACCAAAACTGCGGGCAATGCTTTCCAACAAGGCTTTGGCATCGGCCATGTCGTTATACCCGGGGAAGGTGCGCTGCGCCGCAATGTACGATAAGGCCACCACCGAGGCCCACTCGTTCAAGGCATCGAGCTTCATGGCGCATTGCATCACTTTATGAAACGAAACCGCCGAAATGTCGAAGGTCTTCATGAGGTTCTCGTAACTGGTTTCGGTATACGGAATTTTCTTGCGTACGTTCGGACTCATGCCAATCGAATGCAATACAAAATCGATTTTACCGCCTAAAATTTGCTGACTTTCCGTGAATACTTTTTCAAGGTCTTCCATCGAGGTGGCATCGGCACCAATCACAGTTGCCCCGCCGCAAGCGGTAGCCAATTCGTTGATTTTACCCATCCGCAAGGCAATGGGGGCGTTGCTTAAGGTGAAAACCGCGCCTTCTTCGTGGCATTTTAACGCCACTTGCCAAGCCATCGACTTCTCGTCGAGGGCACCAAAAATTATTCCGCGCTTTCCTTTTAATAAATTGTATGCCATGCTTTTTACATTTTTGTGACGTAAAAATAGCAATAAATGTGCAAAGCAAGGCCTTACCTTTGTGCACATGAAACTCGCATCGGGTTCCGATTCAAAAAGTTTAGAGGAAGTACACGGCTCGGTTGAGGTGGGTGGTAATAAAACCCGCTGGCAACGCTTGCTGGCCTATTTAGGTCCGGCGTATTTAGTGGCCGTGGGCTATATGGACCCGGGCAATTGGGCTACCGATATTGAAGGGGGAAGCCGATACGGCTACCAACTGATTTGGGTATTGGTGATGAGCAACCTGATGGCCATTTTACTCCAAACATTGAGTGCCCGGCTAGGCATTGTGTACAATAAAGACCTCGCCCAAGTTAACCGCGAAACCTACCCTCCCTGGCTCAATTTTTGTTTATACCTCCTAGCTGAAATTGCCATTGCCGCTATGGATCTCGCCGAGATTATAGGAATGGCTATTGGCTTGAACTTGTTAACGGGTCTGCCCCTGATTTGGGGTGTTACCATTACTGTGTTCGATACGTTTTTGCTGTTGTACCTGCAAAAACTGGGCATTCGAAAAATGGAGGCCTTTATTGTAGGCTTGATAGCCATTATTTTTGGTTCGTTCTTTTTGGAATTGTTTTTTGTGAAGCCTGAACCTATGGCTATTTTGGGTGGGCTCGTTCCGAAACTCCCCGATGAATACGCCCTCTACATTGCCATTGCCATTTTAGGGGCCACGGTGATGCCGCATAATTTATACCTTCATTCGGCCTTGGTGCAAACCCGTAAAATTGGGGCTGACATCGACTCGAAAAAGAAGGCCTTACGTTGGAACTTTTTAGACAGTGTAGTTGCGTTGAACTTGGCCTTGTTTGTGAATGCGGCGATTTTAATTTTAGCGGGCTCGGTGTTTTTTGGCAACGGACAGACCCATGTGGCGAGTATTGAAGAAGCTCATCAGTTGCTGGCTCCCTTGGTTGGGAATACCTTAGCCCCTACCCTATTTGCCATTGCCTTGATTGCTGCCGGACAAAGCAGTACCATAACGGGAACTTTGGCCGGACAAATAGTGATGGAAGGTTATTTGCATATTCGCATCAACCCGTGGTTGCGAAGGATCATTACCCGTGCCGTGGCTGTATTGCCTGCCTACTTTACGTTGCTGTTTATTGGCACCGACCGTATGACCGATTTGTTGATATTGAGTCAGGTGGTATTAAGTGCTCAATTGGCCTTTGCAGTTATTCCGTTGATATATGCCGTTAGCGACCGCCGCAAAATGCAATCGTTTACTATTAAACCGTGGGTATTGGCCTTGAGCATATTGGTGGCTGCCATCATTATTGGCTTGAATATTCGGATGGTATGGCACCAAGTAATTACGCTGTGGCAGGCTTACCCAATGTTGTGGGCGCATGTATTGTTGGTGTTTGGAGTGGGTTTCATTGGCCTGTTGTTGGCATTAACCATTCTGATTCCGTGGCAACAACGTTCTTTGAACAGTTCGGCTTATTTGCATCCACCAAAAACAAAACTCGATTTGCCGGTAGTGCCGCAAGTAGAACGGGTGGCATTGGCGCTCGACTTTAGCGATATGGATCGGCATGTATTGGCTACAGCCTTGCAACAAGCCCCGGCAAAGGCTACATGGATTTTGATTCATATAGTGGAAAGTGCCACAGCTAAAATTTATGGACAAAACACGGCCGATTTAGAAGCCCTTCACGACCGAGAACAATTGGAAACCTATGCCGCCCTTTTGGCCGAAAAAGGCATCGACGCGATTTGTGTGTTGGGCTATCGGAATCGGGCCACTGAAATTGCACGCCTATGTGCCGAACATAAAGCCGATTTATTATTGATGGGTGCACATGGCCACAAAGGTTTGTTCGATATGTTGTATGGCGAAACTATTAATGAAGTGCGCCACCGCATTTCAATTCCTTTATTGGTTGTGAACCAACCCGCTAAGGATCGGTAACTTATTCAGCACAAACCATTGCGGCGCTTCTTGTCCGTTGTACTGAAAAGCAACACGCGAAGGAAGCGGCGATGCATGTCCACTTAAAGCTAATTCGTGCACGTTGATGGGCATATCGAAAACCCAATATCGATACTTGTGCGTATTAAGATGAGCTTCTTCCAAGGCATTGAATTTTTCTTTTTTAGGAATTTCGTTCAATAAAAAAGCTTGTGGCCGAATGGCGAAATGCAAGTAATAATCGAAGCTAAGAATGT
>JBIKQE010000183.1:0-4802 GCA_044349815.1 Chitinophagaceae bacterium
ATAAACTTACTTTAATGAGGAAGGACATCATGGCATTAAAATTGAAAATAAATGAAGTCGGCCTTTTTGCCGAAAGCGGCTAATAGGTATAACAATGAAACCAATGCTAATATTAATCCTATCCACTTGTTGATGGGGTAATTGCGGTCGTCTCTACGAAAAATCCAATCGCCCAATACCATCGGTATAACAAACAAAAGTGCTTTTAAACCGGAAGGTGTTTGCAACAATTGCGAGGGATGTTGGGCAATGTCTTGAATGATGCGCGTAATATAATCTATGGCTAAAGGGAGCGTTTTGGCGCGGAAAAATATCCAAGCGAAAGTTACAAAGCTGAATGTTTTTAGTATTTGCCAGCATTCAATTCGATTAGGCAAATTATGGTTGTTAGCTACAACTTCTTGGGTATTCAATCTGTTCTTATTGAGTAACAATAAAGGAATGAACCCAAGGGCATGAATGCCGCCCCAAACAATAAAGTTCCAACTGGCGCCATGCCAAAAGCCGCTGATTAAGAAAATGACGAGCGTATTTCGGACAGCTATTGATTTGCCTGATTTAGAGCCGCCCAACGGGATGTAAACATAATCGCGAAACCAAGAGGACAACGAAATGTGCCAGCGACGCCAAAACTCGGCAATATCGCGCGAGAAATACGGGAATTTGAAATTGCTTAAGAGTTCAAAGCCGAATAGCTTAGCCGTTCCTAAGGCAATATCGGAGTAGCCACTGAAGTCGCCATAGATTTGAAAACTAAATAATATGGCACCCAGCAACAAGGAAATACCATTGTATTCAGTATGTTGTTCAAACATCAAATTGACGGTAGATGCCAATGTGTCGGCCACAACTACTTTTTTAAACATTCCCCAAATTATTTGGCGAATACCGGATGCCGATTGTTTGAAGTTAAAGGTTCGTATACGTTGAATTTGGGGCAGCAAGTGGCTTGCTCGTTCAATGGGACCTGCTACTAAAAGAGGGAAGAAACTAACAAATACAGCGTAGTCTATAAAATTCCGCACCGGTTTTTGCTTGCCGTGATATATGTCAATTACATACGACATCCCATGGAAAGTATAGAATGAAATGCCCACCGGCAAGGCTACTTCAATGAGGTAAGGATTAACAGCGATGTCTATTAAGGCAAGCGCTTCTTTGAATTGAGTAATAAAGAAGTTGTAATATTTGAAGACCGCTAAAATTCCTAGATTATTTATAATGCTTAAAACCAGAAATAGTTTTGATGTTTTTTTGTTGGCAGCAGCCACGCCAAAACCGTATAAATAATCGATTAATGTGCTTAGCATTAGTAAGCCCATGAATTGCCAGCTCCACCATCCATAGAAAAAATAACTGCTTAATAAGATGAGTAGGTTTTGAATACGTAAGGTACGGTTGAAAACAAACCAGTACAGTATGTACACAATTGGCAAGAAAAGTAAAAATTCAAAAGAGTTAAACAGCATAAATTCACAATCTCATTCGCGTCTGGCAAAATGTTGGTACAAAGTAAGGATATTATTTAAATGTAAAAGGGAATTGGCAAGTATTTAATTCCATGTGTTTAATATCGTGGGCTTGTTTTTTCGCTTATTTTTGTTGTTAATTATTGTTATGGAAAAAATATATAATCTTTCAAATGCGCCAAAACCCGTTGGGGCTTACCCGCACGCCCGTAGAGCGGGCAACTTATTGTTTTTATCGGGAATTGGTCCGCGTAAACCGGGTACCGACGAAATTCCGGGCTTGACTTTAGACAAAAACGGTAATTTTTTAAGTTTCGATTTTGAAGCGCAGTGTCGAAGTGTTTTTGATAATGTTCGATTAGTATTGGAAGAGAGTGGGAGTAAATGGGACGATTTATTAGACGTAACCGTGTTTTTAGTGGATATGAAACGCGACTTCCATACCTACAACCGTTTATATGCAGAATACTTTACAACCGCACAGCCATGTAGAACTACGGTGTCTATTAACAGCTTGCCAACACCGATTGCCATTGAATTGAAATGTATTGCGTTGGTGGGTGAACCGTAACGAAAAAAGTGTATTTTTGAGGCAACTAACTAAAACTAACTGCTTATGAAACACCTATTATTAGCCCTCTTGATTATAGTGGGCGCGTCGGCATGTAGGCCGCGAGAAATGATTTTAGAATCGGAACTCACCGGTATGTATCGTTTAAATGGATTGCCCGGCACATCGTATCGGATGGAGGTTACACCCGGTGGACAAATGTATTGGTACAATTACAACGATGTATATAACTATACGAGGTTATTTAATATTCAGTTTGACCCGAATTGGAACCGTATGCGTTTGTCGGCGCCCGGTAGCAGTTGGTTTCAACACGATATTAATGTGTATCGGCAAACCAACGGGCGTTTGTACTATATGATTAATGTGAACACCTACGATAATTTTGGGCATCCTATTGTTCGGACCGATTACTATTATAAAATGTAACTATGCGCGGATTGCGGTATTTTCTTGAATCTCAATTGTTTGGTGTATGTACCGCGTTAGGCGAACGATTTAATATTTCGATTGCCCGCATCCGATTGTGGTTCATTTATATTTCATTCTTAACCTTTGGATCACCCATTATTCTGTATTTTATTATAGCCTTTTGGGTGAATATCAAAGAGTATATTTTATCGGCCAAGCGCAATCCGCTTCGGTGGTATTAAAGCAACAATTTCTTTTAAAACGGCTTCTTAATGGGGCCGTTTTTTTATGTGGGAAAGGGAAGGCCAACTTGGTTGGGTTGCGTGAAGGATGCGGAGGGCGGCGACGAAGGAGCCGGTGCCGACCCGCCTCAGCGGGGCGGTACGGACACCCCGCAGCAGCCTGACGGCGGGGCTGGTTTTGCAGGAACATGCGTACGATGCCGTTACCCCGCCGGCACGCCCAAATACACACAAATAAAGGACAAGTCGGGGTGATTGATTACCCGATGACTATAAATTAGGGGCATTATAGGAATTTCTTATGACGTATTGAGGGGGTGTTGTACCTTTACTCTGCTGAATATAAAATGTGCTTGCTTATGGAAAATGATAGTTGCGGATATAATTGCAAAACTTGCCCTAATTGCAAATTTTCGCTGTTTTCCAATTTGGACGACGATGATTTTGATTTTCTCAATATGGAGAAAAACATTGTTCATTTACATAAAGGGCAGGTTCTTTTTCTGCAAGACACCAAACCACATGGCCTTTATTGTATAAAAAAAGGGAAACTGAAAGTCTTTCGAAAAGGGAGTGAAGGCAAGGAGCATATTGTTCGTTTGGCAAACGATGCGGATGTTGTTGGTTATCGGGCCTTGATTAGTAACGATAAATACAATTGTGGCGCCGCCGCGTTAGAAGAGACGGTGTTATGCTATGTGCCGCGGGTGGCCCTCGAAAAATTGATGGATCGGAATATCAGCATTTATAAAAAGATGATTCAGTTGTTGGCGGGCGAATTAAAGGATGCCGAATTGAAGCTGAGCGATTTGGCTCAGAAGCCGGTTCGCGAACGAGCGGCTGAAACCTTGTTGATGTTGAAGCATAAATATGGCGTGCAGGAAGATGGACAAACGCTAAACGTGACGCTTTCGCGCGAAGAAATGGCGAATTTGGTGGGGACTGCTACCGAGTCGTTCATTCGAATTTTAAGCGATTTTAAAAAAGAGGGCATGATAGAAGTGGACCATAAAAAAATTAAAATTGTTCACGAAGAGATGTTGTACATGACTGCTCACTTGTACGATTAATCGTATTTCCACGCTAAAACACTGATAAATATCAGTATTCGCGATGACATTCGTCAGGTTCTGCACCAAGCATTGTTTAGACCTTTGCTGTGCTGAATATGTATACTATGACGGAAGTGCCCATTGCGCAATCGGTTAAAACCTTGTGTTACCATTGCGGTGAAACATGCCAAGGGCCTTTGCTTCAATTCGATGAAAAATCGTTTTGTTGCGTAGGTTGTAAATCGGTTTACGAAATTTTACAATCCCATAATTTGTGTGGGTATTATTCGCTTACGCCGAACCCCGGCTCTACCCAGCAACGAACACACGTTAATACCTTTTACGATTTTCTCGACGATTTGGCTGTGCGCGAAAAACTCATCTATTTTCAGGATGGGCCGAACCAGTATGTAAAATTTACATTGCCCGGCATGCATTGTAGTTCGTGTATTTGGCTGTTAGAAAACTTGTGTAAAATCAACGAGGGCGTGGTTTCTGCCACGGTTAACTTCATGGAAAAAGAAATTAGTCTTGTTTTTAATCAAGAGCATATTTCGCTGAAAGAAGTGGTGGTGCTGTTGAAGAAAATTGGGTACGAACCTCGATTGTCGTTGGAAGATTTAACGGGCAAGCAAGATAAAAAAGTAGATCGAGCGCAATTGTATAAAATAGCTATTTCCGGATTTTGTTTTGGTAATATCATGATGTTGAGTTTGCCCGATTATTTTGCCGACGGCGATTTTTTAAACGATGCCCAATTAAATGCCGTGTTTAATTATTTAACCTTGGTATTGGCCTTGCCGGTATTTTTTTATACGGCCCGCGAGTTTTTTGTAAGCAGTTGGCAACAAATTCGATTAGGTAAATTGAACATTGATATACCGATTGCATTAGCCATCCTTATTACGTTTATGGTGAGTGTTTACCGTATTGTATTGCTGCATCAGTTAGGGTATATGGATACGATGGCGGGCATTGTTTTCTTTATGCTGTTGGGGCGTTTCTTTCAAAATAAAAGTTATCATTATCTCACCTTTCAACGCGGCTTTTCGTCGTA
>JBIKQE010000184.1:0-4796 GCA_044349815.1 Chitinophagaceae bacterium
GCGTATATGGGCACACCGCCTTGCATGCCCAATTATGGCTTGGGGGCTAAAACCTGTTGGCCTTTAGCTGCTGAGGATGTGTTAGTAGGAGATGATCATTTGGCGGTGTATCCCAATCCAACAAACAATATCTTAAACGTTAAAAACAAAACCAACCAACGCAAATATTTGTACAATACCTTGGGGCAATTAATCCGCACTACCCAAAGCAACGAGATGGATATCCGCGGTGTACCCCCCGGCGTGTATTATGTGCAGTGTGATGGGGAAACGAGGAAGGTGGTTGTGGAGTAGAGAGCGGTAAACGGAGCGAGAGCGGCTAATGTTGCTGAAAGCAACAACATAACCCTACGAAGCGAATACGCTTCGCAGAACAGGATACCGACCGATAGGTAAATCCGCAGCCTCCCCGAGGCGGGAGACGCTGCGGGGACCAACGGTGATTGTGGAGTAACATCATGCTCATTGTAAAATTCAAATACCGGTCCTAAAATGTCCTAAAGGTTCCACAAGGTAATGATGGTTTGTGGGACAATTACGACTCGTGCGACAGTTGAACAATGAACCGAACGCTGAAAAAATAGCCTTGATGGTAGCGGAAAGCTGTGGGCGGGTGGTTCCGAAGTTTCGGGAAAGCGAGGCGCAACACAAGCCCACACTTGCAGCGGACAGCAAGACGAGTGCTGAAGAAGGTGATGCGGCTTGGCTTCTACTAGAAATTCACGCTTCGAGCCCCACCCTATTGAATGCGGGCGAATTGCTTATATTTACGGCATGAAAAACATCCTTATACTCGCTTGCTTGTTGGTTTTTTCTGCAAGTCAGGCGCAAGATAAATCGGAGGCCTTGTACCGAAAATCGCCGTTGTGGATTGAGATGATGAATACGCCGCATGTGCAATATGCCGAAGCGGTTCGTGCCTTTGATATATATTGGTCTACCCGCGAAAAACCGGCCGGTGAACACGATATGTTAGGCGCCAGCAACGCAGAGAAAAAAGACCGCGATTTTGTTACGAAGAAAAAAAAGAAGGGTGGCGAAGCGGAACAATACGCCGTTGAATATAAAGCCTTCATGCATTGGAAAGAAAAAATGGCGCCTTATGTAAAGCCGAACGGCGAGGTGATGGATGCCAATGACCGCTTACAATATTGGGAAACACAACAAAAAAACAAACGCTAATGAAACAGGTTCTATTTTTCTTTTTAATGGTGATTGGCTTGTTTGTTCAAGCACAATCGCCTACGTGGCAATTCACGGGGCCTAGTTTGTTTCCAACCAATATTTCCGGACAAATCAATGGCATTGGTCGGGTGTGTCAAATTAAATTTTCGCCGGTCGATTCGAACTTGATATACGCTTGCAGTGCCTCGGGTGGTTTATGGAAAAGTACCGATGCGGGCTTGAGTTGGACCAATGCCGGTACCGATTATTTACCGGTGATGAGCACGGCAAGTGTGTGTATTGACCATACCAATTCGAATGTGATTTATTTAAGCTCCGGCGACCCGAATTATTACAGCACCGATTACGGCATATACAAAACCACCAACGGGGGCAATACGTGGGTATTAAGCAACAATGGCATTGGTACCCGCATGGCCTTAGAAATGTTGATGGACCCACAAAACAATCAAACCATTATTGCCGCTACGAGCAGTGGCATTTGGAAAACCACCGATGCTGGTCAAAATTGGACGGAGACCTTAGCGGGTAATCAGTTCACCGATTTACAGTGGCAACCTTTGCAAGGCAGTTCGGTGATGTATGCCTCTTCGATGAACCGCTTTTTTAGAAGCACCAACAAAGGCGATACATGGACGGAAGTATTATCGGGCTTTGGCAATTTGCTTGGACAAGGCACCCGCATTGGCGTATCGCCCGCCGACCCGGCGCGTGTTTATGTAGCGGGTGTGTTGGGCGAAGGCCGCATATTTATGAGTACTGATACCGGAAAAACATTCATGGTGAAATACAATAACCCTTCGGTGAGTTTAACGGGTTACGATACCAATGGCGGTGGTCAGGGCAACTATAATTTTTGCATCGAAGTGAATCCGGTGAATGCCAATCAAATTTACCTCTCATCGCACAATGTTTGGCGGAGTGAAGATGCCGGTGTGAATTGGAGTCAGTTAACCAATTGGTGGCAAGAATTGCATACCGATATGCACGATTTTGCATTTCAACCCGGCAACCCAACCGCCTTATACAATGCCAACGATGGTGGTGTTTGGTTATCTACCAACGATGGCGTTAATTGGACGCCTTATAGCAATGGTTTAGGAGCTACTGAAAATTACAATGCGGCGGTGCACCCCTTGTATCCGGGCTTGATTAGTACAGGCACACAAGACAATGGCGAATTGATTTACGTAGACAGTGTTTGGAAAACCAACCGCGGTGGCGATTGGACCTCGAAGATGACGATGGATTACAGTCAGCAAAAACGGGTTTACTACACCAGCGAATTAGAGCGGCGCGATTTGCCCTCCGGTGGAAACCAAGCGTATAATTTACCGGCGGTTATTTTAGGTTCACAATTGAAGCATGTATTTGTGGCGAACAATCCGCAAATTGGTTTTGCATCGGGCACTAAATTGTATCGAACACAAAATTTGCAAACGGCCACCCCCGTGTGGGATTCAATACACGGACAAGGAAATGCCGTAATACAAGCCTTGTCTATTTGTAAAAAGTACCCGAACATAGTAGCCTATATCAAAAGCAATGTGATGTTTATAACACACAATGCCTTAGACCCAGTACCGGTGTTTACTACAAAAAATTTACCTGTATCGGGAACGGCCACCGATTTACATATATCGTCGGTTGATACAAATAGAATTTACTTTACCATGGGAGCCAAAGTGTACCGCCTAACCAACCCCAATGGAAACTTTGCCGATTATTCGGGGAGCTTACCCCCGGGCTTGCAATTTACTCGGGTAGACGGGAATAACTATAGCAGTAATAACGACATGTATTTAATGAATGCCGCTGATGTTTACTATCGCAACGATACCATGACAGATTGGATATCGTATACCGGCAATTTACCCACCGTTGCCGGGTTGCGCAATATGATGCTATTTAACGATGGTGGCAACGATGATCGGTTGTATGTGTCGTATTACGGACGGGGTGTTTGGGAAGCCCCATTGGTGAACAACACATCGTGCTCCATACCGAGTCAATTAGTGGGCGTGTATAACAACAAACAAATAATATTAAACTGGACGAATACCGGTGCAGTTGGTTATGGCATTCAGTATCGTATTGAGGGAGATTATGCATGGCAATCTGGCAATTCGGTTGCGAATAGTTTTGTAATTGATTCAGCGCGAGGTTGCAGTAGCTACGAAATTCGAGTGCGAGCGTATTGCGCGAACGATACCAGTATATGGAGTAACCGAATAGTGCTCAATACACCTAGCGATGTTTTAAGCAACGATTTTGATGGGCATATGGATATTGGTGCCGTTGGGGCTGTGGGCGATGTTTGTTACAATGCCTTGGAACAACGTTACACTGTGTATGGTGCCGGCGAAGATATTTGGGATAAGCAAGATGAGTTTCATTTTTTGTATAAGAAATTAGTGAACGATGTAACGATTTCGGCTCGAGTGAGGCGAATGGGTAATAGTTATCCGTGGGCCAAAGCGGGCGTGATGATCAGAGAAACCTTGAATGCCGATTCGAAGCAAGCCATGTGTGCGATGACGCCGGGAAATGGTTTTGCCATGCAATGGCGCGAGCAAACCAACGATTGGACCTCGAACAAGGACACAGCGGGCACAACACCGGGGTGGGTAAAATTGGAACGTTCGGGGAATATTGTAAACAGTTATTTTTCGAACGATGGGGTGCAATGGAATTTGCTGAACAGTGCGGTGATTAATTTGGCGGATACCGTATATGTTGGGTTAGCGCATACGAGCCATCTTGATAGCACCTTGAACGATGCGGAATTTGACAACATTGTGATTAATAGTATTCCATTGAGTGTATCCTCGATTGAAAATGGAGGGTATTCGCCGTTGAGTTTATTTCCGAATCCGGGGCGTTCGGTGTTGAATATTGCATTGAATGAAAATGATGGACTGTTGCAGGTGGCGTTTTACAATTTGGAAGGCCGACTGATTAAACAAGGTCGCACCCGATTAAATAATAAGATGGCGCAAGTGGATGTAAGTGGGTTGCAACCCGGAGCCTATTTTATAAAAATAATGGGGAAAGGGACGTATGTGAGTGGGTGGGTTTGCGCGCCATAAAGTGGCCGCCCGATTATCACAGAGGATAAAGAGTTGAGAGGTGTTATTGAGGAATGCCTTTGGCATGAGGCGAAACGAAATTTATCACAGAGGATATTGAGTTGATAGGTGTGAGGTGTTATTGAGGAATGCCTTTGGCATGAGACGAAACGAAATTTATCACAGAGGATATAGAGTTGATAGGTTTGAGGTGTTATGGAGGAATGCTTTTGGCATGAGGCGGTGGGAAAAATGAGTGCGGGAAACAGCGCGGGTGCGTTATACATCAGGAACAGAAACAGTATCGGGAAACGGGTTTGTAGGGGCGCGCCCTCGTGGCCGCCCGTGGCGTGTTTTATCACAGAGGATATAGAGTTGAAAGGTGTGACGTGTTATAGAGGAATGCCTTTGGCATTAGGCGAAACGAAATTTATCACAGAGGATATTGAGTTGATAGGTGTGAGGTGTTATTGAGGAATGCCTTTGGCATGAGACGAAACGAAATTTATCACAGAGGATATAGAGTTGATAGGTTTGAGGTGT
>JBIKQE010000185.1:0-4782 GCA_044349815.1 Chitinophagaceae bacterium
CAATGCCGCATTACTACCGAAGATCCGGCCAATGGCTTTAAACCCGATTATGGTACCATTATTGCCTACCGCAATGCCGCCGGATTCGGTATTCGTCTCGATGAAGGCAGTAGCTACCCCGGTGTAAAAATTTCGCCTTTCTTCGATAGTATGTTGGTGAAAGTATCGGCTTGGGGGCGAAGCAAACAAGGAGCGAGCGATCGCTTGGTTCGTGCTCTTAAAGAATTCCGTATTCGAGGGGTTAAAACAAATATTGCCTTTTTGCAAAATGTATTGGAGCATCCCGATTTTATTCGAGGCGATGTTTCAGTTCAATTCCTTGAATCGAACCCGGGATTATTTGCTGTTAAAAAACAACAAGACCGTGGAACGAAGTTGTTGCGTTACCTCGCCGAGGTAGCTGTTAATGGCAATCCGGATGTAGCAAGTGTGCATGCCGATAAGGTTTTTCGCTCGCCGCGCATACCCAAACCACATATCGAAACCCTGCCCGATGGTTTCAAACAAAAACTCAATCAACTTGGTGCCGACGGTTTAATGCAATGGCTCAAAGCCGAAAAAGCCATTCAGTATACCGATACTACGTTTCGTGATGCCCATCAAAGCTTGTTAGCAACCCGCGTTCGTACACAAGATATGGTTCGTGTTGCAGAACATTTTGCCAAACATCACCCGCAAGTATTTAGTATGGAAGTATGGGGTGGTGCCACCTTCGATGTAGCCTTGCGTTTTTTACACGAATGCCCATGGCAACGGCTCGATCTGCTGCGCGAAGCCATGCCCAATATGTTGTTGCAAATGCTCTTTCGTGGTAGCAATGGCGTTGGTTACACGGCTTACCCCGATAATGTAAATATCGATTTCATTCAACGTGCTGCTGAAAGTGGTGTTGATATTTTCCGCATTTTCGATTCGCTTAATTGGGTTAAAGCCCTTCGTACCAGCATCCATACCGTACGCAATAAAACCGGGGCTATTGCCGAAGCATGTATTGGTTATACCGGCGATATTACCGACCCTACCCGCACCAAGTATACCCTCAAGTATTATATTGATTTAGCCAAAGAACTTGAAGCAGAAGGCGCCCATATGTTGGGCATTAAAGACATGGCCGGCCTTTTAAAACCCTTCGCCGCCGAACGCCTCATCAACGAACTTAAACAACATATTAATATTCCCATTCATCTTCATACGCACGATACTGCCGGTATTCAAAGCGCCATGTATTTGAAAGCCGTGGAAGCCGGTGTGGATGTAATGGATGTGGCTCTTTCAAGCATGAGTGGCACTACCTCACAACCCAACTTCAATAGCTTGGTAAGTATGATGCAAGGGCATGAACGCGAGAACCCCATCAACTTACATACCCTCAACGAACATAGCAATTACTGGGAAGATATTCGGGAACTGTATTATCCTTTTGAAGCTGAACTCAAAAGCAGTACAGCGGAGGTTTATGAAAACGAAATTCCCGGCGGACAATACTCCAATTTGCGCCCACAGGCTCGCGGACTTGGGTTGGAAGAACAATTCGATACCATCAAAGCCAATTTTAAAATTGCCAATAAATTGTTCGGCGATATTGTGAAAGTAACCCCAAGCAGTAAAGTAGTGGGCGATATGGCCATGTTTATGACCGCAAACCATTACACCGAAAACGATATTCTTACCAAAGGACAATCGCTTTCTTTTCCTGAAAGCGTTAAGGGTATGATGCGCGGCGATCTTGGACAACCCTATGGCGGTTTTCCCGAACACATACAACAACTCATTCTTAAAGACGAAAAACCCTATACCGATTTACCCAATGCCCACATGGCGCCCGCCAACTTGGAAGAGGAATTCAAATTGTTTTTGAACGACTATGGTACGCAATACAATTACCGCGATTTTTTAAGCTATAAAAATTACCCGAAAGTATTTGCCGATTACCATCAACACCTCGAAATGTATGGCGACCTCAGCGTGCTGCCCACCCAACACTTCTTTTACCCCATGAAAACCAACGAAGAAATATTGGTTGAAATTGGCCAAGGAAAAAGTTTGCTCATTCGGTTTATGTATATGAGCGAAGCCGATGCAGAAGGAAATCGGCATGTGTTTTTTAAACTAAACGGACAAACACGCGATTTGTTGGTACGCGATCGTTCCATCAAATTTCTTGACGTAAAACATATTAAAGCTACCGATAGTCATCAAGTGGGAGCACCACTCCAAGGCTTGCTCGCTAAAGTATTGGTTAAACCCGGCGATACCGTAAAACGCAATCAACCGCTCTTTATTATTGAAGCCATGAAGATGGAAACCAATGTAGTGGCCAATGCCGATGGTGTAGTGAGCAAAGTGCATTTAAGCGATGCCACCATGGTAGAACAAGATGATTGCGTGTTGGAATTTGAATAAGAACCTCGTAAGTTTATTTCGTATCCAATATCAACGACCCATTGTTCGGCATCACAATAATTTTGCTGTTCTCCGACGTGGCGAGTTCTTTATAGGCTTTAATTTGCTCGTACCGCAATTGCTTGTCGGTTAAACCCTCGTTGATAATGCGCTGATAATCGGCAATCCCTTGCGCTTCCACCCGCTTCCGTTCGGCTTCTTGTTTTTCTTTCTGCAACACAAATTGCATTTTTTGCGCTTCTTGCTCCGCACTAATCTTTCCTTCTATGGTCTGCTTTACGGTTTGGGGCAAGGTAATGTTCCGCACCAAAATATTTTCCAAAATCAAACCTCGTCTACGAAACTCATCTTCAATGGTTTTATAAATCCGTTGCTGAAAATCGTCGCGGCGTGTGGAATACAATTCAATGGCATCAAAGTAAACGGCATTGTCGCGAATCTTGGTGCGCGAAACCGGCCGAATAATTTTATCGGTATAATCGTTCCCAATTTCCCGCATCAACTTCGGTGCCGTTGCGCCATCCAAGCGAAACAAAACCGATAAATCAATGGTCACTTCCAACCCATCTTTCGTTAATACCCGAATGGCATCATCGCCCGATTTTTGACCTTCATCGTTCACACCACTCATGGTATAATTCTGTGTACGAATATCCAACTCTTCGATGTCCACCAACGGATTCACTATATTCATACCGCTGTTCAAGGTACCCGATTGTATTTTACCAAACAAGGATTGTACCCCCACATGTCCCGCATCTATTTGTTTAAAACACGACGAAAAAATTCCCAAACCCAATAAGCCAAAGCCCAGGTTGCGCATCAAACGTTTTACCTTGTCGGAAGGCTGTCCACCATACAATACAGCTGGTAAACGGGTTGAAATAACCCACAACATAATACCGAGAATAATGCCTACCATACCCATTTAATTTTCAACGAAGTTACACCGCCTCCAACTCAGGCCACAAATTATTAATCGAAAAAGCCCTAATTTCGGAATACACTGTATTTTTATAAAAAAAACGATGGCACAACAACATAGTTTAACCTGGTTTGAAATACCTGTAACCAATTTCGATAGGGCCAAACAATTCTACGAAACCATCTTTGCGGTTGCTTTTCAAACCACCGATATGCACGGCTACAAAATGGCCTTCTTTCCTAGTGGCGAAGGGTTAGTGAGCGGTGCTCTTTGCTACGGCGAAGGGTATATTCCCAGTGGTGCCGGTTCGTTGTTGTACCTCAATGCCAACCCCGATTTAAATACGGTGCTCGACCGAGTGGGCCCCGCCGGCGGTCGCATCATTGTTCCTAAAACACTCATCTCGGCCGAAGCCGGTTATTACGCTTTTTTAGTAGATACCGAAGGCAATCGCATTGCTTTACACTCCATGCATTAATAGCCGCAGTTTGGTTGTTCCAATAAAATAAAGCTATTTTGCATCCTCAATTACACGTTATGAAATTACTCGAAAATAAAGTGGCTGTGGTTACCGGTGGTACCCGTGGCATTGGCGAGGCCATTGTATTGAAATTCGCTGAACAAGGCGCCCACGTGGCCTTTACCTATGTGAGCGACAGCAGTGTTGCCCGCAGCGAAGCCCTCGTAGCCCGTTGCGAAGCCCTCGGTGTGAAAGCCAAAGCCTACCGCTGCGATGCCGGTAATTTTGCCGATTCGGAAGTAATGATCAACGATGTTGTTGCCACCTTCGGCACCCTCGATATTTGCGTAAACAACGCCGGTATTTCGCGCGATAATTTACTGCTCCGAATGTCGGAACAACAATGGGACGAAGTAATGCAAACCAACTTGAAAAGCGTGTTTAATATGACCAAGCACGTGATGCGCCCCATGATGAAAGCCCGCACAGGCTGTATCATCAACATGAGCTCGGTGATTGGCGATATGGGCAATGCCGGACAAGCCAGTTATGCCGCCTCCAAAGCCGGCGTGGTGGGCTTCACCAAATCGGTAGCCAAAGAATTAGGGAGCCGCAATATCCGTTGTAACGCCATTGCGCCCGGCTTCGTAGAAACCGATATGACCGCCTATTTGAAAGAAGGCGAAGGCGCCGAAAAATACAAAGCCGGCATCCCCTTAGGCCGCTTCGCCTCCGCCGAAGACATTGCCAACTCGTGCTTGTTCCTCGCCAGCGATATGGGCAACTACATCACGGGGCAAACCATCAGCGTGTGCGGTGGATTGAATATTTAAAAGGAAGAAATTAGAAGCGCAACGGTCGAACGGAATTCAGCACCCGTCGTGCTTTCCGCGGCTACAAGGTAGCCTGCTACAATCACGGCTACCATGCATCGTCCGAAGCATCCTTCATCTTTTTTCCTAGGCTACCAACTCAAAATACAACAGCGCAACGG
>JBIKQE010000186.1:0-4773 GCA_044349815.1 Chitinophagaceae bacterium
CCGAATGGCTGTTTGATGGATATACATTCCGAAATAATATGCTACTACATGTAACTGCGGATGGCGAAATTGCATCCCTTACTGAAAAACCGGATGTACTACCCGAAAATACGCAACGCTTGGAGGGTGTTGTAATGCCAGGCCTAATCAATGCGCATTGCCATATTGAGTTATCGCATATGCTGGACCAAATACCCGCTAAAATTGGGCTAGGTGCATTCTTACGTCAAATTACATTATACAGGCAACCCATCGAAGAACAACGTATTATGGATGCCGCTCAAGAAGCCATTGCAACGATGGCCCAATGGGGCGTTGTGGCCGTTGGCGATATATGCAACACAGCGTTGCTCGCAAATATCACAGAGCCTCTCCCCTTGCACATCCATCACTTTGTGGAAGTATTTGGTTTGCACGAAAGCCAGTCTTTAGATCGGTTTGCGGAAGCGCTAGGATTATTCGATTTACTCACCAAGCATCGTTCAGCCAGTATGGTATTGCACGCGCCTTATTCGGTATCACCCTCCTTAATTAAATTGGTGGCCGATTTTAATCGAAACAATATTAGCACCATTCATCATCAAGAAAGTGCCGAAGAGCATGAATTATTTCTTCATCAACGAGGCGACTTTTTACAATTATTTGAACGCGTAAAATTTAATCCCGCCGATTTTTATTTCTCAGGAAAACGAAGCAGTGAGTCTGTTTTAGCCTGGAACCAAACGGCCAAAAGCCTTATATTGGTTCACAATACATTTAGCGAAATGGCCGATATACAAGCCGCTGAGGAACAAGCCGTTCCTGTATATTGGTGCTTGTGCCCCAAGGCCAATGTATACATCGAAAATACATTACCCAATGTACCAATGCTGATGCAAGCCAATCAAAAAATAGTATTGGGCACCGATAGTCTTGCTTCAAATAACAACTTGAATTTATGGGAAGAAATGAACGTATTACAATCCCACTATCCCCAATTAACATTAAGCGATTTATTTACTTGGGCTACTCGAAACGGTGCTGAAGCACTCAACCGATTGAGCGATTTAGGGACCCTTGAACAAGGAAAAAAACCTGGTATTTTATGGCTACCCCACATCAAGGATATCCATCTTCCCCTGCCCAATAAAATGGATGTAAGCGTTTTACATGGCGTTACTTCTGTTTCACATTCGGCTTAACCCCTCGTCCATCTTCCGGAAAATCGGTGAAGCGAACCGGTTTTTTTTCCGGATTCGACGACCACACATTGGGCAAGGGCGCATTGTTGATGTGTGGCCAAGCTTTCATCTTCTTTAAAATTTGTACACTATCGGCTGGCTCACGGTATTCTTTCAAATAAATCAAACTATCGGCCTGATATTCTTGAACGCGCGCCAACTGCTTCGTTCCGGGATGGTAATAGGTCCAATATCCATGCCGCACACTACCCCGATTACTTTTGACACGAACCGGTCGCAATTGGTTTGTTTCAGGGTTTTCAACCCACACGGTATCATATTCAACGGTTGAGCGCAAGGCCAAATAATGACCAACACAAATTAAATGTCCCCCTTCATAATATTTGACCTCCCCATCCAATAAATCGTTTTTAAAATTTTCTTGCGCTAACGGCATACCATCACGATTGGTTTTAATCCACAACCCATTCGCTTTGCCATTCAAGTAATGACCTACCGATACGAGAGGTTGCTCCATATCGTCTATGCCCGCTAGCATCCATAGCCCCTGACGGCGTTGTTGTGCATCAATCCGATTGATGGTATCGCCACTTGGCATTACCTTGTAAGTGGGTGCTTGTGTTTGCCCCCAAGCCAATGTGGGTAGCAATAAAAAAATACCCGGTATCATGCGCCATCCTCTTCCTACCATGTTGTTTCGTGCCATGCTATTTCTTTGTGTTTGAACAAATGTAATTCACCCTTTATTGAAATGGCTAACTGACCGTTGGCCATTACACCTTGAATAATGCCGCTATGTAATTGCTCTTTCCAAATAAAACGAACTAATTCATTCCTTTTTCCTAGTAAATTGTTGTAATGCGCTAAGCCATTATCATTACCACCTATAAAAGCCTCTAAGGGGTTTTGTATTTTATTTAACAGCTTACGGGTAAGTGCCGAAACATCGTTTTTTTGTTGGGTAATGGTATAGATTGAAGCCGCCTTTTCTAAACCATGAAATTGTGTCTGATTCACATTAATGCCCCAACCTAAAATGGCATAAGCCCATTGGCTACCGCGAATTTGGTTCTCAATTAAAATACCGCCTATCTTTTTACCATGAATATAAAGGTCGTTAGGCCATTTAATATAGAGCGTTTCCAAACCCGGCATTTCGCGTAAAGCCCCCGCCAATGCGGCACAAAAGGTGGTATTTAACACAAATTGACGCATTAAAGGAGTATCTCCCATATGCAATACCAACGAGCACAAAATATTCGCCCCATGTTCTGCCGCCCACGAATTCCCCCATTGGCCTCTACCTGCGGTTTGGAAATTGGCCCGTACCGACCATCCATGGTCTGCCAATCCTTCCGAAATACGCGCTATGGCATAGTTGTTGGTACTATCCACGTCGTCGAGTTCGGTCAGCTTCTCCTCCCAAGTTGGTTGTTTCTGCATTCAGGCATTTTAATTAGTTTTGTAAATTATTTTATTTCACGCAAACGGTCAAAAAAATTAACCCCCTCGTATTGAAAACAACATTGGACGATAAAAAGACAAGCCCCAAACGACTTAGTTTGAACAGCAAATTAATGAAAACCATTTTGGAGGCTATTGCCAGTAAAAAAGGCGAAAAAATAGTTACTGTCAATTTGCGTAAAATTCCGGAAGCAGTAGCCGATTATTTTGTGATTTGCGAAGCCTCAAACCCGGTTCAAGTTAAGGCCATTGCCGATGAGGTTGAAAAAAAAGTAAAAGAAGTTTGCAACGAAAGACCTTACAAATTTGAAGGCAAACAAGGCGACAAATGGGTTTTGGTTGATTATGTAGACGTGGTAGTGCATTGCATGTTATCGGAAACACGCCATATGTATAAACTCGAAGAACTTTGGCAAGACGCTGAACAAAAAGAACATTTAATTTAATTACCTTCAATAATTGCGTTACGCACCCTCCTCATGGAAGACAACAATACTCCTCAACAACCAGGTACTCCCAATAACCAACCACCTAAAAAAGGTCCACGATTCAATTTATATTGGATTTACGGCATCTTTATTGTCATCTTATTGTTTATACAATTTGGTGGTCGCGACTTCACACGGAGCGCACGCGAAGAATCGTTTCAAACCATCAACACCCGATACCTTCAAAAAGGGTTGGTAGATAGCATGGTGGTCTTCACCAAATCGGTAGATGTTTATCTCAAAAAAGACAGTCTAAAAAAAACCGAATACGAGGCTTTATTAAAGTCGTTGAAAGGCAACGAAAAAGGACCCCATTTTTCTTTCACCATTGGCGATTACAATCAGTTTCGCGACGATATGAAAGAAGCGCAAGCCGATATGCCACTCGAAGCAAGAACTCAAATTACGTATGCCGAAGACGCTCGCAGTGGTTGGTTGGGTTTCATTCTTCAAATCATTCTTCCCATTGTTATTATGGTGGGCTTGTGGGTATTGATTATGCGTAAAATGGGCGGCGGCGGCAATGCCGGTGGTCCCGGTGGCATTTTCAATATCGGTAAATCGAAAGCCCAATTGTTCGAAAAAGGCACTAAGGTGAATATTACTTTCAGCGATGTGGCCGGTTTAGACGAAGCGAAAGTGGAAGTGATGGAAGTGGTCGACTTCCTCAAGAATCCTAAAAAATACACCGCCTTGGGGGGTAAAATTCCGAAAGGATGTTTGTTGGTAGGTCCTCCCGGTACCGGTAAAACCTTGTTGGCCAAAGCCATGGCCGGCGAAGCCCAAGTGCCTTTCTTTAGTTTAAGTGGTTCCGATTTTGTGGAGATGTTTGTGGGTGTAGGCGCCAGTCGCGTACGCGATTTGTTCAAACAAGCCCGCGAAAAATCGCCTTGTATTATTTTCATCGACGAAATCGATGCAATTGGTCGAGCCCGTGGCAAAAACCAAATGATGACCAACGACGAACGCGAAAATACCCTCAACCAATTATTGGTAGAAATGGATGGCTTCGGTGGCGACAGTGGCATTATTGTATTGGCCGCCACCAACCGCCCCGATGTACTCGATGCCGCCTTGCTCCGCCCCGGTCGTTTCGATCGTCAAATTTCTATCGATATTCCCGACTTAAGTGGACGTGAAGCAATTTTCAAAGTACACTTGAAAAAACTTAAAACCGCCAACGACCTCGATATTCATAAGCTCGCCTCGCAAACCCCCGGATTCGCCGGTGCCGATATTGCCAATGTGTGCAACGAAGCAGCTTTGATTGCCGCGCGTAAAGGCAAATCGGAAGTGAACCTCGACGATTTCAATGATGCTGTCGATCGCATCATTGGCGGACTCGAAAAGAGAAACAAAATCATTTCGCCCGACGAAAAGAAAGTGATTGCTTACCACGAAGCCGGTCACGCCGTGTCGGGTTGGTTCTTGGAATATGCTTACCCCTTAGTGAAAGTAACTATTGTACCCCGTGGCGAAGCCGCCTTGGGATATGCCCAATATTTGCCCAAAGAAAAATACCTCACCCTTAAAGAAGAATTGGAAGACCGCATGGCGATGGCCTTGGGCGGACGTGTAGTGGAAGAATTGGTATTTGGTAAAATCTCCACCGGTGCTTTATCCGATTTACAGCAAGTAAC
>JBIKQE010000187.1:0-4770 GCA_044349815.1 Chitinophagaceae bacterium
ATTATAAGATTAATGGATTTTTTCAGCGCAACAGTATCCTAAGCGCTGAGAATTGCTGAAAGCAACAACATAACACTACGAAGCGAATACGCTTCGCAGAACTGCATGACATGATTACACGATTATAAGATTAAAGGATTTTTTCAGCGCAACAATATCCTAAGCGCTGAGAATTGCTGAAAGCAACAACATAACACTACGAAGCGAATACGCTTCGCAGAACAGCATGACATGAATACACGATTATAAGATTAAAGGATTTTTTCAGCGCAACATCAACAGCCAAAGAAAATACATCAAATCAAAAATATAAAAAGCAGAGAAATAGATAAGAATAAGATACGTTCTCGAGCCCGCCCCCGGCGGGTGGAACAACAATAGAATACGCAATAAATTCACGAAACGAATCACGAGCCCGCCCCCGGCGGGTGGAACAACAATAGGATACGCAATAAATTCACGAAACGAACCTCGAGCCCGCCCCCGGCGGGTGAAACAACAATAGAATACGCAATAATTTCGCGAAACGAATCTCGAGCCCGCCCCCGGCGGGTGAAACAATAATAGGATACGCAATGATAGAAGCAACAATAAAATAAAGCATATAACCTTTCATTCCCGCAACGTTCTCGTCGCCAAAAAAAAGATGAATAATGAATCGGACGATGAGAAATAGCCGTGATTGTAGCCAGCTACCTTGTAGCGGCGAAAAGCACGACGGTTGCTAAATAAAGCGATGCTGATGCGCTTCAAAAAAAATTATACCAACGATGGATTATTGAATGATAGTTCATTATTGTAGAACGTACCGAGCTTCAATAAATCGTAATGCAACAGGGCGGGATTTATTCGACGACGCATTTCAGATGCCTTAAAAAAGGGTTCGAGCGGCGTGTAGGCCGTTTGATTGGATTGTATAAAAACAGACAATGGCGCATCGATGCCCGGCGCAAACGATACTTTCACCACCGCCGATTCAGCACCCGACGCCACTTGATTAACAGCAAACTGACGTGCTTCTATAGCGCCCAGTCGATCAATATGATTCAAATCTTTGCCATAAAACGCCCCTCCCCCAATCGGCGTTTGCGGTCCATAAAAATCCATCACCAACTTACGCCCCGTTTGTCCGTTATCGCTATCGCTCCCACCCCGAAAAAAAGGACCGTTGGGATTGAGAAGAAAATTGACCTTGTGCCAAGGTGTAATCCAACGAGGGTCGATACTTTGTAAGGTATTATAGGCTTCACGCATTGTTTGGTTCACGCTATCGCAAACATCGAACAAAGACGAACCGGCCGCTTGTTGCAGGGTAATTAAAAGATGTTCGATTTCCCACCCTGCAGGCGTTTCTATGATACTAATGAGCAATTTACCATCGGGACCGTGGCCTTTAAGCAAACCGGATGATAAACTATGAATAATAATTTCGCGAAAATACCAAACCAAAAATTGTTCGGGTGGCAGATAATGCGTGCGTGCATCGCCACAGGCATAACCTAATACAACGGATTGATCGTTCACGTAGGAGGTCCACTGTGTGGGATTTTCACACACGTTGCAAATATGATTGTGAATGATGTAACGTGAGGCGTCGATGTGATTAGTAGACGTGTATCCAATGGCTTCGCCAAGTGCAACAATAATATCGCGAATAGGAATGTGATGGGATTGTCGGGTGGCGGCAAACCCTGTTAGAAAAATTAAATCGGACCATATAGCCACTTCAACTTGAACGTAGGCGTCGGGTTCTTTTTCGCAATAGGCGCGAACAATTGCATCGGCAATAAGATCTGAAAATTTATCGGGATGACCGTTTAAAACGGCTTCGGCATAGCGTTTCATTATTTAGGTAATTTAGGCAGTGTATAAAAAGGAAAACGATGTTTGGCAATAAGCAGGTGATCGCTATTTTGGCTGAGTAAAAATTGATGCTTGGCGGGTTGAATATCTTTCAACATTTTTTTTGTAATTTCTTCAATATAACCATCGGTAACAATTAAACTTTTTTCAATTTTATGTGTGCGAATATAGTTGAACACACATTCGATACTCGTACCGCCCGTTGTTTGATAAACTAATTTATTGTTTTTAAATTGGGCCTGATAAACATCGTCGGAAAAAACGAGCAAGGGTAAATTGATAGCGTGTTTAAAGCTATAAAGCAAGGAGGTTAAGGCTTCAATTTCTCGGTTCATTGAACCACTTACATCAAGAAAAACAGTGGCTTTATGGATGGGTTCAACCGTTGCTATTGGATGTTGCGACATCGGTATAAATGGAAAGCTCAACATTTTAGAAAAGGCGCGACGATCGGAGGAACTTAATACCGGCAAGAGCATGTAGTTATTGAAATTAATTTGGGTAGCCTCCTTGCTTTTAAGGAAACACTTTTCCAACAAGCGCTTGGTATGATACCGCCATTCATACACCTTTACTTTCCGATTCGTTTGTTCTCGCTTATCGCTTAGTGCCTTGATGGATTGTTGGTACTCGCGCCAAATATGGGTGCCATTCATTCGTTTAATAATGCCATCGAGCAATGCTTTATTTTCGGCCGACATTGTTTCGGCAACATTATGATTACCCAATAAAAAAATACCTTTCATCATATAGTTCGTAGTATGCCGGGCCAGATAATTGAGGAGTTCATTTAAATCGTCGGCACATATGTCGCCATTATAAATTACGGCATGTAAATCGGTTAACGATTTAACATCGCTTCGTGTATACCAACTAGAAACTATTTCTTCGCCATTGGGGCGAAGCAATTGACCGATATCGTTTTGGGTGTAAAATCGATCGAAAAAAGACGAAAACGTATACCCGTACTGTCGATGAATAATAGCGTTTATAATGGCATCGGTAGCAATATTCAACAACGGATTGCTGGATGTATACTGATTGGTATGGCCGAGAATAACGTGTAAAAATTCGTGCAACAAAACCGTTTTAACATCCATTTCGGAATGAAGGTGTTTATTGCAAAACGATTTATTGATATACAAGGTGGGATGTGCTTTTAAGCTCACCGCCATCGTATCGACCGCATCGGTAAATTCGATGGTACTTATTTCGAGCAGGGCCCTGCATGCCATGGCGTCATCTTGCGCTAAGTCGGCAACAATGTGTTTGAGTTGATTATTTGTCCAATCCATAAAAAGCAGTTTGTTGAATAGTTACTAATCGAATTTTACGTTCCAAGCGACGTTGCGTTAGCACCAAAGGCATGTGCGGGTTGTATAAAACCTGATTGCATTTGGCGAGCACAAGCGCCATGAATAACAATTGTTTGTTCGATAGTTTTTTAGTTGGTATATTTTTATCCTCAAGAACCATCGATCGCGCAGCGGGTAAGCTAATTTTTGTTACCGCCTCTTCGAGATCGGCATATCCTTCTTGTTGGGCTAACTGATTAAGCCAATCGGTGTGATCATTGACATGTGCCGGAATAATGAGATAGTAAATACCTTCAGAAATTCCAACATTTGCATTAGCGAGGAAATCAGAATAAACATCTTGCGATACTTTTCGCGATGCAGGCCCCCCTGTATTATTGAGCACACAAGAAACTCCCGATGCCAAAACATCATATTGTTCGTCGTTCATAGTTGCGTTTTTATTCATTGCGATTTACGTAAGGGAATCGAGTTCTTTGTTGCGTTCATAGGTTTCTTTAATCGATTGTCCTTTACGGGCCGCCTCGGTTAATGTTGCACGCCAATGCAATTCGTAGGTGTTAATTTCTGCTTCTTGCTCGGGTGTTAATGGCGGCAATTCTCGAAGCGACGAGGCCATATAGGTTTCTTTCATTTCGAAAACCTCTTGTGCAATGTTGGCCACCGCATTATATAAATTATTCAAATCAACCTCGTGTTGCAATGGGTCGCGATTAAATAAATTTTCTTTGATTAAATACAAGAAAAATTGTTTTGCTCGTTGTTGGCGAGGCGCATCCTTCTTGAGCAAATCGATATATTGTAAACAGGTAGTCCATTGAGGATGCTTTCGATTCGGGTTGTTCAGGGTTTGTCGCCAATCGATGGTGCCATCAATGAGCATCATAGGGCGAGCCACACGAGCCACCACATTCAGGGCATCTTCGTTCACAATATCGTTCGCTAACAATAATGGAAATAATACAAATCCCATCAACGCTATTCGTTCTTTGCTTTCTTTCTGACAAAATTGAATAAGTCCTAAACTTTTGCTTTCTTTATTGGCTTTACCCAATAATAAACGTTCTGCTTTACGTTCTAAGCTATCGTCGAGTAAGAAGGATGACAACCACTGTTCGTTGGGATCTTTTTTATTTAAAAAGCGAATGGCTTCGGCATGGGCGGCTTCCAGTTTATGCTCTTCAATTTGATGGCTATAAGCTCGTTGTGGAATGCTTTTAAACAGGGCTAATTTGAATAACTTATCGCGAACAGCATTATCTACATCGGTACCTGCCGTTTCGCAAACAGCGAGTAAGGCCACGAGGTTACGAGCCATCAATCGGGCACGACGGGGCGAAATTCGAATGTCGGCTTGGTGTAAAAAGGAAGTAACTAAACGGCTGTAAATAATTACATTATAATCGGGCAGTTTGATTTTTTGTTCAAAAAGCGAACGTGCTTTGGTAACAAAATCGCGTAAGGTACCGGCATCATCCGAGAGGGCGCCTTCGCCGGCCGGCCAAACCACGGCTTCTTGATCGGCTTCGTTTAATGCCAACCAATCGGGAACATCTAAAATGAATGCAAAACGATCGGCCAGTGCGGGGTC
>JBIKQE010000188.1:0-4765 GCA_044349815.1 Chitinophagaceae bacterium
ATGCGTTGGAAAACGATATCGACCTCTCGGTGTTTTTTGCCAAAAAAGCCATCGACCTGAACCCCAACGAATCGTACGGCCCCATTAACTTGCTAGCCCGCAACCTCGCCAAGAAAAACGAATTTGCGGCGTCGGAAAATATACTCACATACCAAGCCGGCGCTAAAGTGGATGCTGAAAAAAAACAACAAGCTATTCAATTAAAAAACTTACAGCAAACCCGCGTGCAATTGCAAAATGCGCCTGTACGTGGTGTTACTATTCAGCGTTTGAGCGACAGTATCAACACCAAGGAAGATGAATTTCTCCCCGCGCTGAGTTTAGATGGCAACACCCTTTTGTTTACCCGCCGCGTGATGGGTAACGAAGATTTTTTTATGGCCCGTAAAGACAGCGGCGGTGTTTGGCACAAGGCCGAAAACATGGGCTATCCGCCCAATACCGACAAGCCCGATGCCGGCGCGCGACTCAGTGCGGATGGGCATTATTTGTTTTACACGCGTTGCGGCATGCAGAGTCCCAACGGCTTGGAAGGCGGCGGTTGCGACATTGCGTTCAGTTACATCGACGAGGATGGCACCTGGAGTTCGCCCCAATATTTTGGTTACACCATCAACACCACGGCCTACGAAGGCATGCCTTGCCTCAGCAGCAACAACAAGGAAATGTATTTTGTAAGCAACCGCGAAGGGGGTTACGGTGGTTTAGACATCTGGGTGAGTAGCTACGAAAATATGATGTGGACCAAGCCTCGAAACTTAGGCCCTCAAATCAATACGCGAGGCGATGAAATTTCGCCCTTCCTCCACCCCGATCGCAAAACACTTTACTTTGGGAGCGATGGCTTGCCCGGACTCGGATCGTCGGATGTGTTTGTGAGCCGGCGCATCAACGACAGCACCTGGGGCGTGCCCGTCAATTTAGGCGCCCCGGTGAATAGTCCGCAACACGAAGGCGCCTTGGTGGTAGACGCCGCCGGCAAGGAAGCGTATTTTGCAACACGGCGCGATAAAGCCAGCAACAGCCTCGACATCTATCAATTTACGGTTTACCCCGCCATGGCCCCCACCCCTACCGTGCAAGTTCATGGCTATTTGTACGATAAATATTACAACAGCAAATTGTACGAAAAGCCCTTGACCTTGCTAGATTTTACCGAAGGTCGCGTACTCGATGAACTCGAAAGCAACGACGGCGACGGCAGTTTTGCCTTTACCTTGGAGCAAGGCCGTTTGTATGGTTTGCAAGCGCATTTACCGGGCTTCAGACCGTTTACACGCTTCTTCGATTTACGCCACGATTCCTTGCCCACTTTAATTGAAACCGATATGCGCTTACGCCAACCGGGCTACAGTGTTGCGCTAACACAAAGCGTGTTGCAAATGGATTCGTGTTTCGAAATACTCGATTCGGCCTCGGCGTGTTGGGTAGACAGTGTATGCGGGGCGTGGCAAGCGTTCACGGCCGACAGCAGCGATATCGTGATTACCCTAAAAGCCTATTACTACAGCGGCGACAGCATCATCGACAGCACCTACAATGAACGAATTTGGGATTGTTTTCGTAGACTAAACACCGTGCGAAAACGCCTGATGCAAGCCGGCATTGCCTGCGAAAACATCATGCTCGACCCCGTGATGCTCATATACAACGACGAAAAACATTGGTTCAACGAAGTAGAAGCCGATGTAACGGAATTTTATTAGAAGCGCATCGCCGGTGCGCTCTTCAGCTAATATCCCGCTTTACGTTCCAAGCGCCCCTTCGTTCCTCAGGGGCGGCTTTCCACTGCAATCGGGGCTATTCCGCCTGCGGCGGCTCATCCACAGGAACTATCTTCATCGTCAAACCATCCATCATTTTTCACAAATCATCATGTCAACACAAGTTGTTCATTCGTCTAATTCTGCAATCTTATAATCCTGTAATCTTATAATCCTGTAATCGTGGTTCAATTTCACCATCTCCCCGTTATGTTGTAATTTTGCACCGCCAATGAACATTATTGGCCAATTAAATCGCTTAAACTCCATACTATGGCATTCGATATTGCAATGATTCAACAGGTTTACGCCCAATTCCCCTCACGCGTTGCCCAAGCTCGCGAAAAATTAGGACGTCCCCTTACTTTGGCTGAGAAAATTCTTTACGCCCACCTCGATGCGGGTATGCCTTTATCCGATTTTCCTCGATTAAACTCGTATGTCGATTTTAATCCGGACCGTGTGGCCATGCAAGATGCCACCGCCCAAATGGCCTTGTTGCAATTCATGCAAGCCGGTCGGCCCCAAGTAGCTGTTCCCTCTACGGTGCATTGCGACCACCTCATCACCGCCCGCAACGGCAGTGCCGAAGATTTACAATTTGCCAATAATGAAAGCAAGGAAGTGTACGAATTCCTGTCGTCGGTTTCCAATAAATACGGTATCGGTTTCTGGAAACCCGGCGCCGGTATCATTCACCAGGTAGTGCTCGAAAATTATGCCTTCCCCGGCGGTATGATGATTGGAACCGATTCGCACACGGTAAATGCCGGTGGTTTAGGAATGATTGCCATTGGTGTTGGCGGTGCCGATGCCTGCGATGTGATGGCCGGTTTACCGTGGGAACTCCTCATGCCGAAATTAATCGGGATTAAACTCACCGGTAAATTAAACGGTTGGGCTTCTCCCAAAGATGTGATTTTAAAAGTGGCCGGTATTTTAACTGTAAAAGGTGGAACCAACGCCATTGTAGAATATTTTGGTGAAGGCGCTACCGCCATGAGCTGTACCGGTAAAGGCACCATTTGTAATATGGGCGCTGAAATTGGGGCTACCACCTCTACCTTCGGATACGACGATAGCATGGAACGTTATCTTCGTGCTACCGGTCGCGCCGATGTGGCCGATGCCGCCAATGCCATCCGTGAACACCTTACCGGCGATGCGGAAGTATACGCCGATCCTTCGAAATATTTCGATGAAGTGTACGAAATCAACCTCAGCGAATTAGAACCTCATTTAAACGGACCGTTCACGCCCGATTTAGCCACGCCGATTTCGAAAATGAAAGAAGCCGCCGCCGCCAACGGTTGGCCCGAAAAAATTGAAGTGGGTTTGATTGGTAGCTGTACGAACTCAAGTTACGAAGATATTAGTCGCGCCGCCAGCTTAGTGGCCCAAGCCAAAGCCAAAGGCTTAACCTTATCGTCTGAATTTTTAATAACGCCAGGTTCCGAGCAAGTACGTTTCACCATTGAACGCGATGGCTTCCTCGATTTGTTTGGCAGTGTAGGTGCTAAGGTATTTGCCAACGCCTGCGGTCCTTGCATTGGTATGTGGGATCGGATGGGTGCCGACAAACAAGAAAAAAATACCATTGTGCATTCGTTCAACCGCAACTTCGCGAAACGTGCCGATGGTAATCCGAATACCTTCGCCTTTGTAGGGAGTCCAGAAATGGTTACCGCCATGGCGATTGCCGGCAACCTGCATTTCAATCCACTCACCGATACTTTGGTGAACGATAAAGGTGAGGCTGTAAAATTAGATGCGCCAACAGGCGACGAATTACCTACCAAAGGGTTTGCCGTGGAAGATGCCGGGTACCAAGCGCCTGCCGAAGATGGTTCTTCCGTGCAAGTTTTGGTAAGTGCCGAAAGTAAGCGTTTGCAATTGCTCGCTCCGTTTGCGGCATGGGAAGGTAAGGATTTGAATGGATTGAAATTGTTGATTAAAGCCAAAGGCAAGTGTACTACCGATCATATTTCGATGGCGGGTCCATGGTTGAAGTTCCGTGGTCACCTCGATAATATTTCGAACAATATGTTGATTGGCGCAGTGAACTTCTTCAACGAAAAAACGGATAATGTAAAGAATCAACTTACCGGTGAATACGGTTCGGTACCTGCCACACAGAGGGCTTACAAAGCCGCCGGTATTGGCAGTATTGTAGTGGGCGATGAGAACTATGGTGAAGGTTCATCGCGCGAACATGCGGCTATGGAACCTCGTCATTTAGGTGTTCGGGCGGTATTGGTAAAATCGTTTGCGCGTATTCACGAAACTAACTTGAAGAAACAAGGTATGTTAGCGTTGACGTTCGACAACAAAGCTGACTACGATAAGATTCTTGAAGATGACACCCTTGATATTGAAGGATTACAAGCCATGGCGCCGGGTAAAAACTTGCAATTGGTATTGAACCATGCCGATGGTAGCAGCGAGACCATTCAGGTTAAACACAGCTACAACGAACAACAAATTGAGTGGTTCAAAGCCGGTGGTGCCTTGAATATTATTCGTGCGAACATCAAATAGAGGATAATAAATAACGAGGAAAGCGGAGCAGGGATGCTCCGCTTTTTTTGTTGGAGGTTTAAATTTAATCACAGAGGGAGGGAGGGGTTTTCACAGAGGGAGGGCGTTTTTGGAGGAAAAAGAGGATGCCTTCGGCATGGCGGATTTAATTGTGTTCATGTTCCGAATTCAATACAATTCCTGCAATTCTTTAATTCTTTAATCGTGTCCATATTCATTTGAGCCCATATCCCGCTGAGTCCCTTGCAGGAGACTCAGCGGGGAAATGAGCGAGGAAATGGATTCCTGCAATTCTTTAATTCTTTAATCGTGTCCATATTCAATTGAGCCCATATCTCGCTGAGTCCCTTGCAGGAGACTCAGCGGGGAAATGAGCGAGGAAATGGATTCCTGCAATTCTTTAATTCTTTAATCGTGTCCATATTCAATTGAGCCCATATCTCGCTGAGTCCCTTGCAGGAGAC